>CBHXZU010000365.1:0-6461 GCA_966125105.1 uncultured Prosthecobacter sp. | reverse complement strand
GTGACCACCGTGGTGCGAGCTTTCGCCAGGCGGACCTCTGCCTGCATGAGTTCCTTCTTCGTCTGCGCGAGGGCATCGTCGGCTTCTGCGCCGCGCAGCGAGCCGCGCGTTGCGCCGAGGTTTGGCTCCGTCGTTCCGTTGTTCATGTTTCCCGTTTGGTTGAGGGTTGATCGCCCAAGCTACGTCGGCAGCTCACGGCACGAGCAGCCCAATGGGATTGGCGGCGCGCGCAATGCCGCTTGCCTACCTCCATCGGGGTAGCCGAGCTACCCTCAGCGAGGTAGCTCACGGCGAGCCAATCGCCGCGCGACCGCCTCGGCGATTGGCTCTTTGGCGCGCGAGGGCGTCGCACGCCGGCAGTCGTCGACCCCTTCGAAAATTTAGCACTGCGAGTCCGTTGCGCGGTCGAAAAACGTTTTCCCTAGCGACGTTCGCGCCACGCTCGTTATTGCCATGAAAAAAACTCTGCTCGGCTGATCAGCGTCCGTGCGTCCATTGCGGACGCGCCTTCATCATCGATCCGCGCGTGGGCTCGCGGCATCGCTATTGCTCCCGGATCGCCTGTCGCAAGGAAAGCCACCGCGCGAGTCACACGCGATGGCACAGCCGGCCGGAAAACCAAGATTATTACCGCGGCCCTTGGCGCGTGCAGAAAGTTCGAGAGTGGCGCCGCGCCAACCCTGGGCATCGGCAGCGACGCTTGCTCGCGCCCCAGCTGCGCCGGGTCGTCACACGCGAGCTCGCACGCCGGCTTCCGGCCGGCTGCCGCATTGTGGGCTACAAGATTTGAGCCACGCCCAGGCCGCCCTCGTGATTGGACTGGTGGCTCGGCTCACGCGCCGCCGGTTATCCGATGAGATCGCGGAGAGTCTGCGCCGAATCATGTTCGCCGGCTATGCAGTCCTCGGCCGGCCCGAGGCTCGCTAGCCGCCCCATGCTTTCACTTTCCTCTCCGCCGCCCGCCTCCGTTCCCGCCGTCGCCTACGTGCGGATGTCGACCGAACATCAGCAATACTCCACTTCCAATCAGCTCGACCGCATAAAGGAATATGCGGCCCGTCGGGGCATGCATCTTCTCCGCACCTACGCCGACGAGGGCAAAAGTGGTCTCCTCCTCAAGGGCCGCGAGCAACTTGGGCGGATGCTGGATGAGGTGCTGTCCGGCAAGGCCGATTTCCAAGCGATCCTCGTCTACGATATCAGCCGCTGGGGCCGCTTTCAGGACGCCGACGAAAGCGGGTATCACGAATACATCTGCAAGCGCGCCGGGATCACGGTGCACTACTGCGCGGAGCAGTTCGAGAACGACGGTAGCCCGGCATCGAATATCATCAAGAGCGTGAAACGTTCGATGGCCGGGGAATACAGCCGCGAGCTTTCCACGAAGGTTTTCCAGGGCGCCTGTCGGTTGGTGCAGTTGGGATTTCGCCAGGGCGGAGCTGCAGGCTATGGCCTGCGGCGCATGCTCGTCGATGCCTCGCGCCAGCCGCGCCAAGTCCTCGGCATCGGGGAGCATAAGAGCATCCAGACCGACCGCGTCGTCCTGGTTCCTGGGCCGGAGGAGGAGGTCGCGACCGTCCGCTGGATGTATGACGCTTTCCTTAACGAGCACCTGACGGAACGGGAGATTGCCGACCGCCTGAATGGACGCGGCCTGAAGACCGATCTCGGCCGAGCGTGGACCCGCGGCACAGTGCACCAAGTGCTGACCAACGAAAAATACATTGGCCACAACGTGTATCACCGCACCTCGTTCAAATTGAAACGTAAGCACGTCGCCAATCCGGAGCCGATGTGGATTCGTGCGGAGGGCGCGTTCGCGGCGATCGTTCCCGCCGAATTGTTCTGGCGCGCACAGGGCATCATCGAAGCGCGCGCCCGCCAATGGTCCGACGATGACATGCTCGCGAAATTGCGCGGCGTCCTGGACCAGCACGGACGGCTCTCCGGTATCCTCATCGACGAACGCGAGGACATGCCGTCGAGTTGCTGTTATCGCAGCCGGTTTGGGAGCTTGGTCCGCGCTTACCACCTCATTGGCTACGCGCCCGAAACGGATTACGCCTACATCGAAATCAATCGCATCCTGCGCCAACAGCACCCTGATCTGGTGCAACAGGTCATCGCTGGTCTGCGGGCGCTGGGCGCTTCGGTGAAGATCGAACCGGATACAGACGTTCTCCTGGTGAACGAAGAGTATCGCGCGGCCGCGGTGTTGTCCCGCTGCACGGCCACGGAAGCCGGCTCCGCGCGGTGGTGCGTCAGGTTCGAGCATGGCAACCACGTCGACATCACCATCGCGGCGCGGATGAATCCGGACAATCGCTCGATCCGGGACTACTATCTCCTCCCGGTGATCGATGTTGGCGGGGCGCGACTCCGCCTCGCGGAGGAGAATGGCGCAATGCTGGACGGCTACCGCTTCGACGACCTCGACTATTTCTTCGCGCTTGCCGAGCGCGTTCGCGTGGAGGTCGCCGCATGAACCCGGACCCGCAAAAGATTGTGATGCTGCCCATCGGGCGGATTCACATTCTGAATCCGCGCGCGCGGGACAAAAAGCGTTTCGATCAGATCGTCGAAAATATCAAGGCCATCGGGCTCAAGCGTCCCATTACCGTGCGGCTCCGCACCGGGGACCGTAACGAGGTGAGCTACGAGGTGGTGTGTGGCCAAGGCCGGTTCGAGGCGTTCAAGGCCGCGGGTGCGTCCGAAATTCCGGCAATCGTCCGGGATTACGGGCGACGCGAAGCGCTACTCGCGAGTCTGGTGGAAAACCTGGCGCGACGTCCCGTCCGTGCCATCGAGCAAATCGGGTCAATTCGGTGGATGAAGGAACAAGGTCACGAAGCCGAGGCGATCAGCCGGAAAACCGGTCTCACGCAGACCTACATCGAAGCGATCCTTCGGCTACTGGACAAAGGCGAAGAACGTCTGCTGGACGCCGCGCTCCACGACCGGGTGCCCATCACAATCGCGACGCGCATCGCTGATTCGGGCGACGACGAAACGCAGCGGATTCTGATGGAGGCCTATCAAAGCGGCGAAATTAAGCAGAAGACGCTTTCCGAGTTCCGGCGCCTCGTGCAGATGCGGAAGAGTTGGGGCAAGAAATACGGGAGGACAACGACGAGCGAAAAGCCCAAGAAATCGTCGACGCAGGTTTTTGTCGCTCGCCATCGGCAGCTCGCGGAGCGGCACAAGCTTCTCATTCGCAAGGCGCGCACCGTCGAGGCGAGGCTGCTCGCGCTGACTGCGGCTTTTCGCACCCTGACCGCCGACGAGAATTTTGTGCATGCCCTGCGGGCAGAGGAACTCGGCACCATGCCGCGTTTCCTCGCGGAGAAAATCAAGGAGCCGATCTAGATCATGCCCACCGTCAAATCAGTGTTCGAGAATCGGATCGTTTCGCTGCCGTTGGATCGCATTCTGCCCACGCGGGACGTGAAGAGCACCGACCGACTGTTCGGAAAATACAAAATGATCCTCGCGACGATTCCGGTCGTCGGGCTGATCGAACCGCTGGCGGTTTTTCCCTGCCGCGGACGCTCCGGGAACTATGTGCTTCTCGACGGTCATCTTCGGGTCCGCGCGCTGCGTGAACTCGGCCACAGCGAAGCGCCCTGCATGGTTTCCACCGAAGACGATCCCTTCACCTACAACGACAAGGTCAGCCGGCTCTCCGCGATTCAAGAGAACCGGATGATCATGCGCGCCATCGAACAAGGGCTATCGGAAAACGAGATCGCCCGCGTCTTGGCCCTCGATGTGACCAGAATCCGCAGCAGCGTGAATTTGCTTGAGGGCGTGGATTCCTACGCGGTGGAAAAACTGAAGGACAAGCCGATCACGCCGCTTGGGCTGCGCGTTTTCAAAAAAGTGAAGCCCCCGCGCCAGCGCGAAATCGCCGATGTGATGGTCACCACGGGCGACTACTCCGGCGCCTACGCCGAGGCGTTGCTCCTTTCCACACCGCGCGACATGCTGGTGAATCCGGACAAGCCCAAGGTTTCGAGCAAGGTGAAGCAGGAAGACATTGCCCAGATGGAACGGGAAATGGAGACGTTGGAGCGCGACTTCCGCGTCTATCAGGACCGTTACGGCGAAAACACCCTGACACTCAATGTTGTGCAGCGCTACGTGCAGCGGCTCGTCAAGAACTCGACGATCAAACGCTTTCTCGTGAAGCACTATCCGGAGATTCTCGAGGAACTTACCGTGGTAGCGGAGATGGAAACTGTCTAAACTCAGCGATTATCAAGCAGACGCCCGAGCCGCCTCACGTGCGGACCGAGCAACTCGCGCGTGACTTCATCGGGGAATAACTCGGACGGTTGACCGGTCGGCTCGCTGATCTTCGCCCAACGGCGAGCCGCGCGCACGTCGGCTGCGCCTTGTCCTATCACCGTCTGAAGTCGATTCCGTAGTGCCAAGGTGGAAGCAACATCGGCGGTCCAGGGAGCACCAAGCGCCCGGCCTCCTCCGCCCACCGGATGACTTGCTCGGGCCGTGGACGAATTTCCAAACTGGGGCCTCGCGGGGTAGCGATGTCCGACCGCCAGTGAATTACGAGCACACGCCCGCCCGGAGCGAGCAGTTCGGCGCTCGACCGCAAGAGCCCGACCGGGTTCTCGGCGTGCAGAATATTGAACAGGAGAACCGCGTCGACGCTCTCTTGCGGGAGGCCGAATCCTTCCGCGATTACGTCGCGCAGGTGCAGTTCCACGTTTCGGTGGCCCGCCGTGGCGAGCCGCGCGCGGGTTCGCTCGATCATGTCCGCCTCGATGTCGAAACCATGAACCGGCCCCCCGACTCGCGCCGCGACCGGCGCCGTGAATGTGCCATAGCCACAACCGACCTCCACCACCGTCCGCACTCGGCCATCGATACCGAGGCGCTCGAGAATGGTCGGAACGTCAAAAAGCGTTTCCCAATAGTCCTGCTCCGGCATGCCGCTATCGCGCACTTTCATCGCTTCCACGACACTGCAGCGAACGTGACCTCGCAACTGCGCGGTGTCTGTTGAGGTGGAAGAAGGCGACTGCTGCATTGCCGGAGACATGGCCCTTTCCAACAATGGGGGAGAGTCCATGCCATCCCTGCGTTTGAAAGTCCCGCCGGTCCTCGTGCTGATCGGATACGCTCGCTCCCGTGTCCGCGAGAATCGCCAGCCACAAGCTTCCGGGAGGCGGGCATCCTCTGAACATCGCTAGGCGACAATTGATTGTCGCAACGATCGAACGGACCGCGACTCGGACCGGTCCAGTAACAGCCGCGTAAGCCTGCGCCATAAATGGCGCGCGTCACAGGTCGCATCCCCGGGCCGCGAAATGAAAGCCGACGGAGCCGGAAAGCCGACTCCATTTGCGACCAGAGCTACTTAGGCTTAACCCCCGTCCAGCTCCGGCGCAGGATCTGCACGGTCTCATCATTCAATCGAATAACCTCGCCGATTCGCCGCTTCGCTTCCGGGGGAAAGGTTCCGCGCCGGATCGTCCGAAGGTTGAGCGTGAGCGTTTCAATCGTCGCGATAGCCGCACGCCGGCGATCTAGCTCCGTAGAATCACTGTGCCATCAATCATGTCGCGACCCTTTCGTGGCCGATGCACGGAGCAGCCCGGCAGACCTAAGCACTTTTTCCACTGCGTCCAAGGTGGGACGCTTGCGGATAAAATGAATGGCTCCCAGCTCCATGGCTCGGCGAATCGCCGGGCCGGCTTCAACATCCGTGAGGACGACCACCTGAAGGTCGGAGATGCCGCCATCTCCGCGAAGCCATTTGAGGGTGTTGAACGCAGCGTCGCTCGGCAAATCGAGATCTAGAAATAGCACCGCGGGCTGTAGCGACTTCTCTCTGGTCCCGCGGACATTCATCGCTCGCAAAAATGCCGTCAGGCGCTCGCCGTCGCTGAACGTGACAACCGGATTTTTTACGGCAGAGCGATCTAGTCGACGTCGGAGAAAGAAGAGATCGTCGGTGTGGTCGTCTGCGATGAGGATGAGAGGCAGCGATGACTCGGAGGGCATGGCGCATAGCGCGACGAAATCCAAAACACCGGGGCCGGTCGTCGCGGACCTTTACGACGACATTCTGTGGATTGATGAGCGGCAGCCGGAGCGGTCGGAAATCAAAGCGCAGTAGCCACTTTCCGAGCAACGGATGTGCCTTCTATACCCGTTAATTAAAAAACGGACTAAAAGCGGGTTGCGGAAGTGCCAGCATGGCGTGTCTCAACTCATTGAAACACCTCGTCCCGCCCGTGCGGAAAAAATGTCCCAACTCGCAGGGCGCCCGTTAGCTCGACCGCTGACGTCGAGCCTCCATAGCATAATCCCACGGGTAGCCGCCTTCTTGCCATCTCCGACGCGAGGAACTTGATTGGATTCGATGCCGGCTTCACTCTCCCCGCTGACCTCATCGACGAAGGCGCTTTATCCCGTGGTCTGTATCGACGACGACC
>CBHXZU010000364.1:0-6483 GCA_966125105.1 uncultured Prosthecobacter sp. | reverse complement strand
GCCCGGTGATCTCCGGCAGGGAGAAGCAGTCGTCGTAGACGACGGTGGTCTGCCGGCTCTTCCACAGGATTTGCGGATTGATCGCGAGGAACGGCCCGCCGCCCAGGTCGAACGCCACGATGCGCATGTCGAGCCCCAGCTGCGGCGCGGCGATCGCCCGCCCCCAGCCGAACCGGCGGCGAAATTCCGCCAAGGCGGACGGCAGGGCCTGCGCGGCGCGGAGATCCGCCGCGAGACTGGCCTCGTCGACCGGACGGGCGGGCCTTCGCAGCCGCGGATCGCCGAACCGCAGGATCGCATCGATTTCGTTTTCTACAAAGGCGCCAGGCTGACCCCGGCCGCATCCCGTGTCTTCAACACCGCCGTGGAGACCACCCTGAACCGGTGGGGAGACAACCCCGCTCCCGTGGAGAACAACACGTGGCCTTCGGATCATCGAGCCGTGCTGACGGAGTTTAACGTCGCGCCGTAGGCATTTTTCGAAAAGACATCGAGGCTGGCCGTCGAAAGGCGCCAGCCTCGTTTTTCTTTCGGAATGCAGGAGGCACGTGCACCGCGATTCGACCGCGGCGGAACGAACTTCGCCACGAGCCTCCGTCGGCCCTTCGCTCCCGCTGCAAGCACGGTCATCGGGAGATTCCGCGGGCGGGCGTAGATGGCGAAACGCTCGTCACGGCAGACGGCCCGGGTATAAGCGCGGGGCCTGGCGCTCAGGCACGGACAATCGTCAGTCCCAATCATGAGAAATGCTTCCCTGCGATTGATCCTCGTCCTGACCGGCGCGTCGTTTCTCGCGTACTTCTGCATGTATGCGTTTCGCAAGCCGTTCACGGTCGCGAACTTTGCCGGCAGCTACGTGGATGGCTCCAGCGTGCAGATGAAGACCGCGCTCGTGCTCAGCCAGCTCTGCGGCTACGCAGTATCCAAGTTTCTCGGCATTCGATGGTGTTCCGGCGCTCGGCGCCAGCATCGTGCCTGGTGGCTCGTCGGTTGCGTGCTCTTTGCCGAGATCGCGCTGGTGATCTTCGCGCTCGTGCCACCAGCTTGGAAGCCGCTCGCGATGTTTGCCAACGGGCTGCCGCTCGGCATGGTTTGGGGGTTTGTCGTCGCCTACCTCGAAGGTCGGCGGCTGATGGAAATCCTCGTGGCCGGCCTCAGTTGCTCCTTCATCATCGCCGGCGGAGTGGTGAAGGATGCGGGCACCTTTGTGCTGCGCTGCGGCGTGTCTGAAATGTGGATGCCCGCCTGCGTGGGCGCGCTGTTTCTCGGCCCATTTTTGTTCGCCACATGGCTGCTCGAGCGAGCGCCGGAACCCTCGCCCGAGGATACCGCTTCGCGCGCCCCGCGTGCTCCGATGACTGCGGCGGACCGGCGCCGATTTCTCAGCGTGTGGCTGCCCACGCTCGTTCCGCTGACTCTGCTCTATCTGCTCCTGACGGCTTTCCGCGATTACCGCGACAATTTCGGAATCGAAATCTTCCAGCAACTCGGGCTCGGCAATGAGAGCGGTCTGTTTACACGCGCGGAGACTCCGATTGCGCTGGGTGTCTTCGCGGCGTTGGTGCTTCCGGGATACGTGAAAGGGAATCGCCGCGCCGTCCTGGTCATGTTTGGTCTCATGGGCATCGGGCTCGTGCTCACCGGCGGCGCCACGTGGCTGCATTGGCGCGGGGGGATCGGCGGTTTCGCCTGGATGTCGCTCGTGGGCCTGGGCTCCTACCTCGCCTACGTGCCGTTTGGAGCATTGCTCTTCGATCGCCTCATGGCCGTCTCGAAAACCGGCGGCACCGCGCTGTTTGCCATCTACCTGGCCGACAGCATCGCGTACCTCGGCGCGGTCGCCGTGCAGCTCGAGCACGATCTGTTTTTCCCATCCGTAACCCGGCTCGATTTCCTGCAAATGGGAAGCGTCGTCGTCGCCGCAGCCGGTCTGCTGCTGCTAGCCATCGGCACCTGGCATTTTCTGCGCGAAACGCGGTGGAAGGATGGGTTCAATACTGGCGCATCCTGAACGTGGTAATAGCGGCCGCCAGCTCACGGCTTGATCCCCGAAAAGTTCGGTTCGCGGAACCTGCTCCATGCTGGTCCTGCATGGAATTTGGACGGTCTGGCGGGAGTCCGGGCGGGACATGTTTCGACCTTCGCCAGCCTGGCGCGAGTCCGCGCGGGACATGTTTGGACCTTCGCCAGCCTGACGCGAGTCCGCGCGGGACACGTTTGGACCTTCGCCAGGCTGGCGGAAGTCCGCGCGGGTCACGTTTGGATCTTCGCCAGGCTGGCGGAAGTCCGCGCGGGACACGTTTAGACCTTCGCCAGGCTGGCGGGAGTCCGCGCGGGTCACGTTTGGACCTTCGCCGGGCTGGCGGAAGTCCGCGCGGGTCACGTTTGGACCTTCGCCGGGCTGGCGCGCCTCCATGCAGGATGTGTTTTGAGGCGCTACCCTTCGACGGCAGATGTGGTTACGTGTGTTTTGGACGCTCGGGCGGAATGAAGAATCAGGGGCACATACGGGCTCCCGGGCTTTCGCTCCTGGGTTCCTGCTAATACTCTGAAAGCTCCGCGTCGGGGACCCCGCTCCTCGCAGCTTTGGCAGGCCACGCCACGATTCGCGCCGCTTCGCGGGATGTTCGCGTTTTGGCTGGCTCGGTTTTCGCTCCCACCGTCACCCGACTTCACCACGACTCCATTACTATGAGTTCCCAAGCACCCTCCCCTGTCGAAACCACCATGCACGGAAAATGGGCGCGACGCATTTGGCTGCCGGGGGTGCTGATGGATGTGATCGCGATCCGGGCTGACGAAGTGCAGCAGGAAACTCTCTCCAAGTATCTCGTGGAATTGATCACCTACGATTTGCGCAGGCGGAGGAAGCATTCGCTGACCGGTTGGCTTTCGCATCAGTCTCCCGAAGTCCAGCAGGCCATCGATCTCGCGATCAAGGCGCACTACCGGCCGGGCTTCAAGTCGCACAAGGAGCAGATCGCCAGGCTCGTGGCGCGCGGGTTTGCCGACGCGCTCACCGGCATGCGCGCGGAGCCGCTCGTCGTCCGCGAAAGGCGGGAGGTTTACCTGCGCCGCATGCATAGCGGCATCATTGCCGAGCGGATGAAGCAGCTCGGGTTCAAGCATCTCTCGGAATACGTGCTGAGCTTGATCCGGTTCGACCTGCTGGTTGGCGGGCCGCACAAGGACCACGCCGGGCCGTGCCCGTGGCCGCTGGCCGATGCGCTCGACAAGAAAACCCATGACACGTTTCACAACACGCCGCCGGCGGAGAAGTGCATGATCGATTACGTGATCGAGGAAATCATGGGGCGGGAGATGACGCCGGAGGAGCGCGATGCGGCGCTGAAAAAGGCGGCTGAGCAACTGGTGGGCGAAGCCGTGGCGGCGCAGAAGAAGGCGCGGAAAAGCCACGCGGCGTGAGCGGTCTGACGGCTTCCGACGAGGGAACGGCACATCGCAGATTTTCATTCACGCGCGAGACGCTTGTCGCCGCGAATACAGAATCTTCTCGCGGGAAAACCGCGACGCGGCAGTCTGGCCGGCATGCTTCTGCGTTGTTGCGCACTTTTGCTGGCGTCCACGGTCCTCCGCGCTGAGGTCGTGGAGTTTGAATTGAAGTCCGGCAAGAACCGTTCGGTGAATCTCCCCTCGAATGCGGATGATTCGAATTACACGGAGCCGCGCGGGTATGTGGCGCACGGCGCGCGCTCGAAGTCATTCATTCAAAAAGTGGAGCTTACGAACGAAGGCGAGAAGCCGCTCGTGGGGCATTTGCTGACGGTGAATGAGCGCGAATACACGGATGTCGAAGGCCTCGCGCGGACGCTCGGGCTGAGCGCAGAACCCGGTCGCCAGGCACTCACGATGGAGCGTTTGTTTTCTTTTTGGCGGGATCACCGCTCGCACGCGGGATGCGGACTCCCTCTCGCCTACGAGCCCTTCGCGACGCTCAACTTTTGGGGCTACACGCTGTGCGGTGAAGACACGCAATCGCTCGCGCGGTTGGCTTATGCTTTCGAGATCCCGGCGCGGCACGTGCAACTGAACGGGCACATCGTCGGCGAATATCGCTACGACGGCGCGTGGCACATGATCGATGGCGACCAGAACGCGATCTACCTGAAGCTCGACAACAAAACCATCGCGAGTGCCGACGACATCCGCCTGGATCCGTTTCTCGCATTGCGGACCAAGGTTTTCGGTCGTTACAGCCCGCAGGAGCTTTCCTCGAGCGCATTCAACACCTCACTGATCGAGCACGTTACTCCCGAGGAGCCGAAGCCGATCAAAATCAAAACCGGTCCCGCCCCGTTGAACACCTTCACGGTGAACCCCGGCGAGACGATCACCTGGCAATTCGACGTCGCCCCGGAAACGCCGATCGGCAAAATCAACAGCGAGAAGCCGGAGGTGGTGCGCGGGGGTGCATTGGCCACGATCGAGCACCGCGCGCTCGCGAAGAACTACAAGCGAAGCGAAAACAACACGGTCACGGTCGGCAGCCCCTTCCCTATCTGGAAAGCGGTCAACCAAACGACCGGCGCGGCGGTTCAACTCAAGGCGGGAGACGTGCCGTTTCGCGTCACCATTCCGATCAAGGGCGAAGAGGATCAGCTCACGATCTACTCGCAATGCAGCCGGCTCGCGCTGCCCGTCTTCACGCGTGGCGATAACGTGGTGAAGCTCGATGGAAAAGATGGCAAAGCGCGCGTGGCGGTTCACTTCACGCCCGACAAAAAGGTCGTCCTGCCGACCGCGAAAATCAGCACGAAGAACCCGACGTTCACGGGTCCGCCAAAGTTTGCCGTCGCCGCGCCACAACGCGCCGACCGGATGTGGTGGCAGGTCTCGAGCCTGCGTGATTTTTCCTTCGTCGCGCCGAGCCTGGAGGGCGTGATGGCAACCTCGCCGGATCTCCGCTTCGACCCGCTCACCACCACATTCCTGACCGCTGGGGCGAATTACTTCATCCGAGTGAAGGTGCGGCAGGATGGGATCTGGAGCGAATGGAGCGAACCCTTCGCATTTCGCGTCGCGAAACCGCCGACGCCGACGGAGGCGAAGTTCGAGGGCGCCGGCGGCGACTTCGTGAGGCTCTCGTGGAAGTCGAACGCGAAAGGCGCGGACTACCTGGTGTTTGGCAGCAACCGTCGGGACTTCATGCCAGAGATCTTCAGCGAGACGGAGGTGGTGGCCATGGATCACTCGAAGGTCACGGATCAGCGGGAGAACAAGAACCTGATTACCACGGTCAAGGAACTGGAATGCGAGTTTGTGCCGAAACATCGGTTCTACCGGATCATCGCGCGCAACGGCGAAGCGCTCTCAGTGCCCGGTCCCCTGCTTGTGCTCCCGCCAGATCTCGCCAAAGGACTTCCACCCGCAATGATCCTGCAAACCCGGGCAACGAAGGACGGCGAGAAAGACGTGTATAAAGTCAAAGAGGAGAAGCTGCCGGAGAAGTAATTCCGGAGCGCGGCTGCGTCCTCCACGGGCAGCACGCAGCTTTCACGCGCTCACTTTTTCGGGCCGTCCGATATCCTGTCGCGCCGCTGGTTAAGCTACCGACTCAAACGCGGGCTCCTCTTCAGGAACCATCGCAGGGGCTTGCTGCCGGCGGGCGAGGATGGCCATTCCCATGGTCGGGATCACGATCCAGAGAAGGAAGGCCACCGGGAACCAGGCGATGGTATGCAGTAGGCTCAGTGCGCCTTGCAATTGGCTGAACCAGCCATCCATCGCGCCAACAGCCCAGGTCGCAATTCCGATACTGAGTGCCGCAAGGAGGCTCGTGCAGAAGCCGAACGTGAAAACGACGGCTTTCTTCAACTCACCCCGCGTCACCCGCGCTTTGAGCCGATCGAGCGTTGCAGCTTTCAATTTGAAATAGCCCTTGATCGGGATGACCCAAAGCACGATCGGCCAAAGGATTATGCTGAAGAGGATAAACGCGACCGAAGAGTCGTGTGCAGTGTGAAACCGCACGAGGAGACTCGTGCAAACGAGCCACGTTGCGGCGAAATGTCCGGCTGCAAACCAACGCATGGACCCGATTTAAGCAGGAACGGGGCCAATCGCGTTTGCACGCGAGGATTGGAGTTTAAGCCTGAGATTTAGACTTCATCAAAGAAGAGGCCCGCTCGTCTTTCGACGGGCGGGCCTCGATTCGATTCGCGGTTACAACGATTGGTTAATCGTCGTCGACCTCGATGCGATTGATCACCTTGGCATCTCCTTCAGTGGCGTAGTGCACCGTCACCGGAGAACCGACCTTGATGCGGGTCTTCACATCCGCGTCAGAGAGCGTCTTGCCGCTCTTCGTCACGTAGGTGACCTTTTTGCCGTAGCGGTACTTCACGGGTCCGCTCGACTCCTTCACAACGAATGTCGTGCCGGGCGAATATTCGCTGATCGTGCCGGTAGACGTGGTCGTCGTCGTGGAGGTTACGACTTCATCCGCCGCGAAGGCCGCTGTGG
>CBHXZU010000363.1:0-6483 GCA_966125105.1 uncultured Prosthecobacter sp. | reverse complement strand
CAGGCCGGTCGATCGCTTGATGGTGAGCGCGGGCTTCTCGGCCGTAATGGTAGCAAAGACGAACTTGCCCTGATCCGTAACGCTCACGGGGAAATCCTGCCAGTCGGGCGACTGCGGTTCTTCGAGGCGGAAGATCCTGCTGCCGGGCGTCAACACGGGCAAGGCGCGCGCGGGTGGAATCCACGGGCCGCCCTGTGCCTCGACAAACGCCTCCAGTCCACCTCGCCAGAAATCGCCTTTGGTTTGCGGTGGCTTCCGCCAGGCGAGATCGCCATTTACGCCGTTTGCATCGATCACCAGCGGACCGGCGAGATGCCCCGCGAACAAGGGCTTGGCGACGTAGAGGGCCGAGTAGAAGGCGACGTGATCCTCCGATGAGAGCAGCGCCGATCCTTTCACGGTTACAGCGTCCGGAAGTTTCCCCATCCAGGATGCCGCCCCGGTTTTCGAGATGTTCAACGTGAGGAAGCCTGGAGCTTTCATCTCGGAGGGACGACCGGCCCCCGGAATGAGCACCACGGTGTAACGGCCCTCGCGAGCAGTGGGATTCAGCCTGGAGCGTTTCGGGATATGCGGAGCAGGGCCTCGGGACTCCACGCTTGCGTCCTTGCAAACTGCCTCGAGGGAATCGTCGACGCCATTGAGATGCAATTGAAGGCTGACCGGCAGTTCCGTTCCGCGCTTCACCTGCACCGTGGCATTGAGATTCACATCGAGGTCCGCGCGGAAGCGGTGCGAGCGCCCGAGATATTCCAGTTTCCCCGTGAGGCGCCCCTTCTTTGACAACGTCCCTGTGATTCGACCGGGAATTGGTTCCGCGGCAGGATCGGTCGCGTCTGGCCCCAGGAGGAGCCCTTGATAAACGCCAGCCGCGGTCGCCCAATCGATGAACCCCAGCGTCGCCGAAGAGCTGGTCTGGCTCCCAACCGAGTTCGTCACGATCACATCATAGGTTCCCAGGTGATCCGTGCTGACCGCCGCGATTTCGTAAGTGGCGCCCGTAGCGCTCGGGATGTTTTGTTGATTGCGACGCCATTGGTACGTGAGCAAGCCGCTCCCCGTGGCGCTCACGGCAAAGGTCGCGTGCCCGCCCTCGCGCACGACGAGGCTGGAGGGAGGCGTGACGATTTGCACCGGGTCATTTACCGAGAGCAAAGCCGCATCGCTGGTCGCCTGGGAAAAAGCATTGGAGACCACCACGTCGTAACTGCCCTCATCTGTCTCAGCGGGCGAATCGATCGTGTAATCTGCCGATGTCGCGCCCGCAATGGGATTGCCGCCCTTGCGCCATTGGTAGGTGAACGGACCCGTTCCCGTAACGCCGACGGTGAATGTGACTGCGACTCCCGGATTCAGCGTATGAGGAAGCGGCGGATTGGTGATTACCACCGGATCATTCACGCTCAGAATCGCCGCGTTGCTAGTAGTGGAACCGACCACGTTGGTGACGACTACGTCGTAGCTCCCTTCCGATGCTTCACTCGCGGTGAACGAGAGTTCGGTGCCGGTCTCGCCATCGAGCGGTTGCGTGTTTTTGCGCCACTGGTAGCTGAATGGGCCGGTGCCGGTGCCGGCGACGGAGAGGGTCACCAGCGTTCCCGGGTTTACGGTTTGAGATTGCGGGTGAGAAGTAAACACCACCGGATCGTTCACCATCAGCACTGCCGCATTGCTCGTCACCGGCCCCGCTGCGTTGGAAACCACGACATCGTAAGAGCCTTGGTCTCCCTCAGTCGCGTTGAACTCCAGCGCAGGATTCGTTTGCCCTGGCAATGGATCTCCATTTTTCCGCCACTGGTAGCTTAGCGGCGCAGTTCCATCGGCCGTTGCGGAGAAGGTCACGAGTGTTCCCGGATTCACCGTTTTGCTCTCGGGATGCGCGGAGAAGACGACCGGGAAAATCAGCGGCTGCTGACCGGAGTTCACGGCACCAGGTGTCGGCGTTGCTCCGGTCCAATTCGCGACGTCATTGCCGATGACCGAACGGCTGATGCGCTGCAGCGATGCGCCCGCGCCGTCCGCGGTCACCGGCCACGGAGCGAAGTCGCCGTATTCGACCTTATCCACATTCACCAAGCGAGCGGGGCCATTCGCGGGCGTGTACGGAAACGCGACCTCCACGTTCACCGTGCTGTTTGCGAGTGATGGCGCGTAAGGACCGTAAACTGCGGTCGAAGCAGGAACCCCGAGCGCAGTTTTGAACAACTGGAGGGTGCTGGGATCGGCGACCGGATCGAAAGCAACCAGCAGGATATAGCCGCCGCCCGCGATCGTGGTGCCATTCGCGAACGTGTAGTCGCAACCGCCTTTCAACTTCCACCCGGAGAGGTCCACGGTGGATCGCGTGATATTGTGCAACTCGATGAACTCATCGCGGATATTGTCAGCGCCACCCAGGTCCGGCGGGTGGTAGTGGATTTCATTGATGACGATGGGTCCAATCAGCGGCGGTCCATTGACGTCGCCTGGCGTCCGATTTACTTGCGGCCAAAACTCCGGGGACCCACCGGTTGGCACATAGCCAAACGCCACATTGTCCGCAGAGGCTCCGAAAGAGAACTGCGACCGGAATCCCGTAAGCACTCCATTCGCATCGGCTGCGCTGAGGACGATCTCGTCACCCAGCGAGCTCAGTGCAAATGCATTTGCGCCGATGTTGAATGCCGACTCATTCACGACGAGGTAGCCGCCGGATGGAACCACAGATCCGGGGGGAAACTGGTACTTGCGCTTCTCACTGCGATCATCGCTCAGCCACCAGTTGCTGATGTCGACCTCCGCCGCGGTCGGATTGTGAATCTCCACGTAATCTTCGAGCGGCAAGACGGAGCTGCTGAGCGCTTCATTGATCCGCACAGGCGCGGGAAGCCAGTTGTTGTCATTGGGAGAAACGCTCAAGGGAAAGGCGAGGATGTTCGCGGCGCCATCCGGGAAGCGGCCTTCGGAGATCGCGGGCTGCTGCGCCCCGAAGCTGACGCTATCGATCGTCGTGAGCCCATTGGTGGTGCTCAGGACGAGGTTATCGCCACCGGCGCTGAGCTTGAAGTTCGCGCTATTGAATCCCCGCGTGGTTCCATCGGCATCGAAGCGAACGCATCCGTTTGCTTCGACAAAAGACAGCGCCGGGATTTGCGTGATCTTGGGCGTGCCGGGCGTATCGCTGAGCCATAGGCCCGCCAGCGCGACGGGCAACGCGCCGGAATTATAAATCTCGAACCAGTCGTCTCCCGATGCCGGCGTCGCCATCCATTCATTGATCTTCAACGTAGTCGTAACGGTGGAGAATGCTCGCGCGCTGTTCGCGGCGCCGGGTGAAGCGTTCACGAGCGTCCATCCCCCCACCCCATCTGAGACGCGACCAATCGCGGCATTTGGCGCCTGCGGGCCGAACGCGATCGCATCACGCACGACGTTCGCGTTAGTAAGAAGCAATACGCGCTGCCCCTGCCGGCTAAGTCCAAAGCCACTGTGGTATCCAGGCGAAGCGGAATTGTTGTCGCACCACACGATTAAATACTGGCCGGCGGGAATCGTGGTCCCGGCCGGGAACACATACTTGTTTGGAACGAGCTCGTCATCGGTCAGCTTCCAGCCGTCAATGACGACATCCGCGCCGGTCGTGTTCTTCAGCTCGATGTAGTCCGGGCGATCGGCGCCATTCTCCACCGCGGAGATGTTCTCGGCCATGATCTCGTTGATCGTGATATTTCCCGCGGTCGTAGATGTTGGCCCGTAGGAGAAGGAAGTCTCGGCTGAAGTAATCGAGGGACGTCCGAGGGCGTCGTAATACGTGACGCGCCAGAAATAGGTCTGACCGTAGGTGAGTTGGTCAAATGGGATCGACAACGATGTGAGCGAAGTCGGGCTAACGAGAACGAAGACCGGGTTGTCGTAGTTCCCGGAGGACAACCGTATTTCCCACTTGGACTGCGTGTGCGGACTCACCGTCGCCGCGGCGGCCAACGTAAAGGCGGCGCGATAGTCGTAAGCGGAAGCGGTCAGGTTCGCGCCGGGCAACGCCACCGATCCATTCGTGGGTCCGGTGTGCACGGGACGGACTGGCTTGTAGAACGTGCCGAGACCTACCTGCGAGTTCACATAGTCGAAGCGGGTATTGGCAAATCCGCCGATCGAGGAAAGGAAGGTGACATCGGATCCACCGCTGTTTTTGAAGGTAAGCGTGCCGAGATTATTGGGATCAAAGAGCGTGTTATTTAGGAACCAGAGGCGCTGTTTGTATTCCGTCCGGTACGCCTTGATGAACGAGTCCTTGTAATAGTTCGGTCCGCGGAAGTTGTTCGCCGCGTCCCCAATTTCTCCGTGATAGATGGAGGAGGTGGCAGGCGAACCGCCGCCATACATCGAGTCGAAGTCCCACAGCAGGCGCACCCATTTTCCGCTCGCGCGGCGCCAGAGGAAGTAGTTCTGGGTGGTGTCATCCCACGGGCACATCCAGTTTCCGATCGCGAGGGAGGTTAGTTCGGTTTCCACGTCCCAGTTCTGCGCCATCCAAGCGCGCAGATTCGTCAGATTCGGATTGGGCGCAGCGTAATTGTCGCCGCGGGCGGCCCACATGCCATTCGTCAAATCGCGAAAAGGCTTGGGGCCCTTCCACGAGTGGTTCTGCAGCGTGTAGGTGTAGTCGAAGCGCTGCAGTTCAGTCCACGCTGGGCTGCCCCCGACTGCGGGCAAGGGCCAGCCGTTGCCGCAGCCATACGGTCCTTCTCCGCCAGAAGGACTGCCGGCCGGTAGTGACGCCGTGCCGCTTCCGAGGATCACGCCGACAGACTTGTAGAGCTCACCGGTTTCCTCCTTCACGGAGCCCGGGTTGAGCCGCTGCATTTTCTCGTGGTAGAGGTCGAGCAGGTCTCCGTTGTACTCCCCCTGCTCCAGCCGTATCTGAAGGCCGTCGTTATTGAAATACCAGTCGACATACCGCACGTCCGAGAGCGGCAGTCCGGCGAGCTGATGCAGCTTGTGCGCCGTCATGAAGGCATCGCCCTTGTCGGTGATGAAGACGGAATCCGCGCTTTGGTAGAGCTGATAATCGGCGAACAGCAGCTTGTAGGACTTTCGCCCCGGGCGCCGGTTGTAGCGGCTGCCGTGAAAACGGATCTGCGCGTCGCGGACGCGCCCGTTTTCGACGAACACCGCCGGAACGGTGCCATTCCAAATTCGATCGGCCGAAGTGACGCCCGGCCACCCGAGTTCGCGGGGATACGTGTTCGTGATGATGCTGCTGGCGAGCACGCGACGCAGGTTGCCCGTCGCATTGTAAGCGATGGCCTGGAGTCCATTCAGACCGGTGAAGGGATAGACGTTTGCTCCCACCGAATCGCTCAGGGCCTGGCCATCCGTGGAGACGAAGCAATCATAGATGGGCTTGAGCGAAGTGCGGTTCGGCGTGACGAAATACGCGTGCCATGGCTCGCGCGCGGAAAGTCCGGTAGGCACGATCGCCGGATCGTCCGGCCGCGGCGAGACCACCTCGCTGCCCTCGCCGCGATCGGCCTTGATGCGATAACGCATGATGGAGCGATCTGCCTGTCCGGGGATCGTGGCGCTGTACTGGTTGTTCCCCAGCGCGGTCATTGCGACAGTCGAACGGGCTTCATTCCACGCATTGAAGTTGTCGACGAAATACTCGACCTGCACTGCCGAGAGATCGGCGCCGGAGCTGAAAGTCGCCAGGATCCTCACCTGTGCGCCGGCGCGGATGATGGCTGCACCGTCGGTGAGTTGCGTGGCCGAAAGCGACGTGACGACGGGTTTCGGCACTGCACGCGAAACGATGTTCGCCGCGCCAGGCGTCGGCAAATCCGCGAAAGTCGTGGGCCCCGACGCGGGACGAACGGCTACCCAATTAGCCGGATCATTCGAGGGAGCACTGACGCTTACCCGCTGGAGCGAGCGCCCTTTATACTGGTACGATGCTGAGTTGAGCAGGGTGAAGTCGTCGCCGGCTCCCAGGCGATTTGCGCTGATTGCCCACGGGAAGTTCGACTCGTACTTCACCGCGTCGCTCGTCACATTCGAGGGAGTGAGGAGGCGGACGGTATCGCCCCGGTTGCCCAGCTTTCCGGTGTAAGGACCGAGGACGCCCGTCAGTGAATATACCCCAGCGATCCGAGCGGGATTCTTCGCCACCACCGCATACCCCCCGGCCGCGATCGTCGTGCTGGCTGGGAACGTAAACTCAATGCCGCCCGTAAGGCGCCAACCCGAAACATCCATTGGCTCAGCAGTTGGATTGTGCAGTTCGATGAACTCATGCACGTCATCCGTGAGATCAGCAGCCGTGCTCGTGCCTTGGTAAACCGGCGTGCCGTCCGCCGCGAAGGCCGGACGCTCGACCGGGTTGTAGTGGATTTCATTGATGATGACTTGTCCGTCGAGCATTCCCGCAAAGAGGAATGAGAGCAGGAACCAAAGTGTCCGAAGGGTGGAGTGCATTCCGGTAGGTTGCGACGAAAGCTGCCCTAG
>CBHXZU010000362.1:0-6505 GCA_966125105.1 uncultured Prosthecobacter sp. | reverse complement strand
GTCGCGCCCGCGCAGAGCAACACGAGCGCGAGCACGATTTGCAAAAAGCGCCGCACTTTCCAAAGGTTCTACGCGCGGTTTCGCGACGGTGTCCAGCGGCTGTTGTTTCCTGCGCGCGCTGGAGCAATTCGTCAGGTGAAATGCGCATGTTTGCGCAAATCCGTCGCGGCTCTTCCGCGCGATGCCTTGAAAAACGCGATGGCATTCGCTATGCTTAGGAACCAGATCCGATGATTACGCCAAATTGTCGGGAACGCCTCACGGCTTCAGACTTCGAATTCATCGTCCGCGCGCTGGCGCAAAGCCGGCGGGATTCCATCTCCCTCGCTGAGCTCCTGACCGACGCGGAAGCACGAGACACGATCCTGGATAGCGACACGCTCTTCCAGGCGATCCTCGAAGACGGCGCTCCCCTTCATATCTCGCCCCAGTGCTACTTCTACGTGCTCCTGCGCCATGTGCTCAAAGAGCATGGCCTCGCCAGCCGCGACACGTGCGATTACCTAGCCTCACTGCTCGAAACGTTTAGCCGCGCGGATCGCATGCGGGCTCCGGGCGGCGCTTGCGAGGGTCCTCAGCAATACGTGAGCGACCTGTTGCTCGCGCTGCAAAAGGCTCCGCCGGCCCAGACGTTTCTCCTGCGCGCCCATATCGGGAACTACGCGCTTTTCATTACGGGCGTTTTCCACGAGCGCGTGGAAAGCCGGAGCCGCCGTGGCGGGCCGGATGTGGAGTTTTACGAAGGCGTCGGTGCCGCCAGCTTCGACGTTGCGGCGAGCCACCCCGTGGCGCGGCAACGCGCGCTCTCCGGGATCTTCGATGAATTGAGCGAGCGGTTTCGGGATATACGCATGGCATTGAACGATACCGCCGATCGGCACCTGCACCTCGACACTTCAACCCCAGCCTACCTCCTGTGAGTTCCCTTTTCGTTCAAATCGCCCAACTTCTCGAGCGGACCTACGCGAGCGCCGGGATCGCTCTTGAAGATTGTCTCATTGGAAAGGACCGGTGCAGTCATCTATCCGCGCTCGCCGGCGCCCAGGCGCGAGAACTCAGTGAGCTCGCGCGGACTTTCCTCCGGCACAGCGGCGACAATCTCTTCATCGGCATCTATTACTCCCGCTGGCTCATCGAGCAGCTCGAGCATCACGACCCGCGGCGAGGGTTGAGCGACTCGAACATCGGCCACCTCATCGCCTTTGTGGAGGAATTGGATCACGCTTTGCACGCGGCGCTCGCGTTCCGTCGGGGCGAACGAAATATCGCGAGCGAAGATTTCGCGCGGAATCTCGAACTGCAGGCGCGCGTCGACACGTATTTGGTCCTGCTGCTGTTCGTCGCTTTTTTCCGCAAGACGCAGCGTGTTTCCCGGACGGACCGCCGCTGGCTGCGCTTTCACTTGTTCCAGCGCGACCAGCCCCATGCCTATCGCGACCATAATCTTCGCGGCCGCTATATGGAGACGACGGAACTCGCGGCTCGTTACACGAAGTTGCTCGATGCATTGAACGCGTCGCGCCGGGTGGAGGAAATCCGCGTATTTCACTCCCTGGATTACGCGGGCAAGCAGCAGCGCATCCTTCAACTTCAAGCTCCGAAACCGCCGAAGGAAGAGAGTTGAGCCCGCGTCGCCAGGAGAGGAGCGGTCGAGCGTGGACAACGGCAAGGAGAGGCGCATGGAAAGGATGCCCTCCTTGCGATTTTGTGCGCTCAACCTTGTCGTGCCGTTCGCGGAGGCAAGGAGCTTTCGTCGAAATCTAGACGCCAGCTTTACTGCGGCGGCGCGGCAACCGGAGCCGGCGTCACCAAGGTCGGCGTGTCTGCCGCTTTCGGCCCGTCGCCGAGCGGTTTCCGCGCATAAACCTCAAACTTCTCCTTTTCGTCGAAAGTGCCGAGGTGATCGTAGTTGGCGCGCACGTAGAGATAGACGTCGTTTCCGAAGTTGCGGAAGCGCGAAGCTTCCGTCCCGTTCACGTCCCAGTCGCTGATGATGATGATCGCGGGCCGGAAGTTTTGGATGCGTTCGATGGCGGCTTTGTTCCAACCCGGACCGGCTTTGGCGTTGTCGATGTAGACGTTCTTTTCGTAGGTGCGCCGATTCGCGATGACGTTGAAAGACGGATGGTACGGGTAGGCGATAAGGTAGTCGTCCGCACCGCTGCGCTCACGAATGAGCTTCAGCACATCATTCATCCAGGCGACCGTCTTCTTCTGCTCGAAAACGCGGGTGCCGTTCTCTCCTTCAAATAGGGTTTTGCGTGCTTCCCGCGCCGCGATCGTCCCGCACCAACGGTCGGGCACCATGCGCCAGAGCCAGACACCGCAGTGGAGCGCGATGACGACGGTCAACAAACGCGCCGGTACTCGCCAGGACATGCCGGCTCCCAGCAGCGCGGTCGCGCCTATCACCGCCGTCCAGTAGCCTGGTCCAAACTCGCTTAGGTGCGGGGAATCCGGACGCCAGAAGAAGAACTGAGGAAACATCGTAAGCGCTCCGCCGAGCAGGACCAGCGCGCCGAGCGGACACGTGCCATCTTCGCCGGCGCGAGCCGCGCGGAACCACCGGGCGAATGCGCAAACGGCGAGCGGCAAAATCGTAAGGAGTGGGAAGTAAGTGAGCAGGAATAACCCGAGCACATCGTCGCGCTTCTTGTCGTCTGCCTGTTGCACGTCGGACCAACTCGTCCGCGGCAAAGTTTCATTCTTATACGCGCCTCGCTTTGCCGGCGTGGGAACCTGCGCTGCGGCGACAGCCGCCGGAGCCGCCGCGGCGGGATCGCCTTTCGCAACTGAAGGCTTCGTCTCCGTTTTTGCCGCAGCCGGGTCCGCAGGTTTCAGGATGCCCGGGAGACGATTCATCATCATCTTCCAGTGGCTTGAGTAGGAGCCGATGAACTCGGTTGAGTAGCCGCGCCGATAGGAATCCCACAAGACCGGCACGTGGATGGCGGCGGCGGACCCGACGACAATCAGGAGTCCGACGACTGCCAGGACCAGGCGCTCGCTGAACTTCCCCGGCGGCGCCGCGATCCGCAGCGCAAAGGTGCCCAGCCAAAGCACGCTAAAGAATGTTCCGAGATCGATGCGCGCGAGCCACGTTGCGCCCAGGATGAGTCCGCCCATCAAGGCGCGCCAGCAGGCCGCCCGCGCATTGTGCGCGAGCACGAACCCAAGTAAGGCCCAGGAGTTCGCGACGACCGCGAGCGGGTTGTAGTTTTTGAACAACATCCCCGGCACGACGATGAGCAGAACGCCCGTCAAGAAACCGAGGACCAGCGCGAGCGCCCGACGACCGGCGTGGCGCGCGGCACGCTCGACGGTAAGGAACCCGAGCACCGACGTAAGAGCGCACAGCGCCATGAAAAAGACGCGCAATCCCACGAAGTTCGCGCCGGTGATCTTGAACAGCCCGGCGATCGGCAGAAACCAACCGACATTGTAGCCGAGCTCCACGTCCTTGAAGGGAATCTCCCCGTCGAGCAGGCGTTTTCCTGAGAGGGTGAGCGTGCCGCCTTCGTCCCGGAAATTGATGCCGTGACGATAATAGCTCCCGTAGTAAACGGCGGCGATCAGGATCAGCATCAGGAGCCATGGCCAGCGCCGCAGCCAGATCGGAGCGTGGGCGGGATGAGCAGGTTCGTTCACGATGGCGCACGCTTACAGGCACTTGGGAAAAATGGAACCTCCGAAAATGCGATTCGGCCCGGCTGGTTGCGGAGAGATGTTCGAAGGAGGCGGCGTGCACGGGAGGCGAGCGATGGAGGAGGAGTCGGAGGGAAGTCGGAGGCGCGCCTGCGGTCGCTAGGCTGCGCCTTCTTGCAGGACCATCTGTAAGTATTCGCGGTAGGGGCTTTTCGGAATCGCGTCGATGCATCGCTGCAAGCCGGCGGCATCGATGAACCCCTGGTTGAAGGCAATCTCCTCGAGGCAGGCAATTTTCAGGCCCTGGCGGTTTTCGATCGCGGCGATGTAAGCGCTGGCATCGAGCAGGCTTTGCTGGGTGCCGGTATCGAGCCACGCCATGCCGCGGCCGAGCACCTTCACCTGCAATTCACCCCGACGCAGATATTCCACATTGAGATCCGTGATTTCCAATTCCCCGCGGGAGCTCGGTTTGAGCGCCCGGGCGATCTCCACGACTTTTTGATCGAACACGTAAAGGCCGGGCACCGCGTAGGAGCTCTTCGGTTTGGCGGGCTTCTCTTCGATGCTGATTGCGCGGCCATCGCGGTCGAATTCTACCACGCCGTAGCGCTCCGGGTCTCTCACCTGGTAGCCGAAGATGCACGCGCCCGCATCGCGGCCGATTTGCGTCAGCGCGCTCCGGAAGAAATCGAGTTTCCCGTAGAAGATATTGTCGCCGAGGATCAGGCATACCGAGTCGTCGCCGATGAAATCCGCGCCGATGATGAAGGCCTG
Source organism: uncultured Prosthecobacter sp. (assembly GCA_966125105.1). GTDB lineage: Bacteria > Verrucomicrobiota > Verrucomicrobiia > Chthoniobacterales > Chthoniobacteraceae > SXWH01. The sequence continues at coordinate 2,083 of CBHXZU010000362.1, read as the reverse complement.
CGCGAGGCCCGCCGGCTGTTCCTGCACGGCGTATTCGATGCGCATCCCGAGGGGCGCGCCGTCGCCCAGGAGATCGCGGATCATCGGGAGATCCTTTGGGGTGGAAATGATTAGAACTTCCCTCAACCCGCCGAGCATGAGCGTGGCGAGGGGGTAATAGATCATCGGCTTGTCATAGACCGGGAGGAGCTGTTTGCACGCAATCCGGGTCAGAGGATAGAGGCGCGTTCCGGCGCCTCCTGCGAGAATGATGCCTTTCTTCGTCATGCGGATGGGCTTGTGAAAGCCCATTCCCGAAGTTTTTCAAGCCAAGGAGTTTCGAAAGCGCGGGCGCGCCCGGCAGGCTGGACATTGGCCAAGCCGGCTTCGCGCAGCTTTTCAGCCACCCGATTGTCCACGCATCGAACGGCGGCGCAGTCTTCGGCCATGGTGATCAAAGCGTCATCGTGCAGCGGCGAGCGCTCTTCGATGGTGGCGCTGATTGTCACACCCGTGAGCCGGCGCAACAGCCAGGCAGCGATCAGTTCCCTGCTGCTGGCGGCGTGCACATGCTTCACGGCGTCGCGACCGATCGCGGCGCGCAAGTAGAGCGCGTGCCGCGCCGCGCGAAGATACTCTTCTGTGCTGAGCTTGGTGGTAAGTTCGCCGCGCATGACTTCGAGGCGATGTCGCAGATCCTTTTCCTGCTGCCATTCTCCCTCGAGGACCATTGCGTCGGGGAGGAAGTCGCAGTGCTTGAGCGTAAGGATCGGGTTCTCCGGTGCAGCTTCCTGCGATGCTTGGAAAACGGTGGCGCGAAACGAGGGAAACGTCTCGGCGAGCTGCCGAAGCTCGGCTTCCCGGGTCGGCGACGCGGGCCATTTGTCCAGTAACACTGCGAGGCCCGTTTTCCGCTGGGGCGGCGGGCCCATGGGTTTCACGTGCAGGCGATACTGCTCGTGCAGTGCTTTCACCGTATGATCGACGGCAAACTCGGTTTCGATGCGTCGCTTCGCCGCCGCGCCGAACTCCATGCGCAGCTTCTCGGAGCGCAGCAATTTCTCGAGCGCGTCGGCCAGGCCCGTCTCGTCACCGGGTTGACAGATAAACCCAGTGACGCCGTCCACGATCTGCTCCGGCACACCCGCGATGCAGGTGGAAACCACCGGGCGAGCGCTCGCCATTGCTTCGAGGATGACCGTCGGGAACACGTCGCTCGCGCCGTTGCGATCCTTGATGCAGGGCAGGGTGAAGATGTCGGCGGTGCGCACGCGCTGGAAGACTTCCTCCTGCGGAAGCGCGCCGAGCAGCTTGATGTGCGCGCCCAGCCCGGCCGCATCGATCGCCTGCTGGAGCTGTTCACGCCAAGGTCCCTCGCCGATGATTTCGCACGTAAAGTTGAGCCCGCGCTGACGCAGCTGCCCACACGCGGCGATCAGGTGATGGAATCCCTTAAACTCGATCAGCCGTCCAACGCTCACCATGCGCGGCACGGGATTCGACGCCCCGGGCACGGCGCTGGCGAAGTTCGTCAGGTCCATCCCGTTGAAGACGCGCAGCATCTTCGCTGCGGAATCCGGGCAGAGCTGGCGCACCTCATTCGTGCTCCATTCCGTCTCGTTCGCCACGAACACCGCTTCGCTGCAAATCTCGCGCAGGAGATCGAAGTTTCCGAGATCCACCATGTAATCCTGCCCGTGGGTGGACATGCTAAACGGGATCCCGCTGATCGCTTTGACGAACATCGCGGTATGCGCAGCCCGGTTTGCAAAGTGCGCGTGGAAATGGGTGAAGCCGCGCTCTTTAAATAGGTCGGCGAAATACAGGGCGTTCCGCGCTCGCAGGGCCGCCTTGTAGGCCGGGCCATATTTTCGGTCCTGTTCCGCGACCAGTTCCGCCGGCCAGCGGCCTTCCGCTTTGGCGGCTTGCTCCCGCAATTTCAGGATGCTCTGCGGTGGCGCATAGTGAATCGGCGCTTTCAGGCGGCGCGCATGGCCATGGCGGAAAGACGTGGGCGGAGGGTAGATGCTAAAGATTTCCAACTCCACTCCCGCCCGCTCCAGGGCGAGCATTTCGGTATCAACAAACGTCTGCGAAACGATCG
>CBHXZU010000361.1:0-6508 GCA_966125105.1 uncultured Prosthecobacter sp. | reverse complement strand
CTCCAAGTAGAGTGAACGCGGAAGGGCGGTCGCGCGCCGATCACATCCAGTGATCGGACGCCATGTTTCGATTAGGTAAACAACTGTTACAAAATGAAGGAGATGCCATTTGCGCAGAGGTGGTTTGTGACTCAGCTTGCGCCGCTTCGTCCGCCACTACATGTCTCTCTCCCGTCCGCTCGTGCTCGTGCTGTCGTTTTTTGCCGTGCTCTTCGCTGCACAGGCGCAGACGCCGCGGGTCTACCTGAAGTTTAACAGCAACCTCACCGATTCCTCGAATGCCGGCGTCATCACCAGCGTGACGCCCAACGCGGGGTGGACTCCCACCTACGCGGCGGATCGGAATAACACCGCGGGCAACGCCGTGGATATCAGCGCGGGGTCCAGGAGTCTGCAATTGGTCGCGGCATCGCTTTCCGGAAACTCCAACCAGGCGCTCGGGCTGCGCAATGCGAGCGGGACGAACACATCGTTTACCCTCTCGGCCTGGATCTACTGCACGAACGTCAGCGGCGGATACAACACGGTCTTCGGCAATACGGGGTCGGGAGCGGGCACGCTGCACGCGGGCCTGGGATCGAATGTCGACAAGGCGCACTTCGGTTTCGACGGCAATGATGTGACGGGCGCGACGGCGGCGATCTCGGGCAGCACCTGGTATCACGTCGCATATATTTACGATGCGGATGCGCAAACGCAGCGCATCTTCGTGAATGGCGTGCCCGAGGTTTCGCGCGCGTCCGTGACGAATACGCTCAAGGCGGCGGACCTGCTGATCGGCAACTGGGGAACGACGACGGATGGGAGCAACGATTTCAAAGGGCGACTGGACGACGTCGCCGTCTGGAATGTCGCGCTCAGCGGCGACCAGATTCACGCGCTCTACAACAACGTGGATCCGATGAGCCTGCCCGCGCCGGGCACCTACTCCGCGCCGAAACTTGCGGCAAATCCAGGCGCTGCCGGAACATGGGGCGTTCGCGAGTATCGCACATCGACGACCACGCCAAACACGACGAACTCCATCAACGGCATCTCCATTGGCACACTGGTAAATGCGGATCGAATCCTGCGTTCGGTGACGACGACGCCCGCCCCGGTGCAGTTCGACTACCAGGCGGCGACGATCAATATCGTGGATGACACGGGCGGCGGTAATGCGGGTTATTTCACCTCGGGCCAGACCGCCTGGGGAACCAGTGCTGCCGGCGTGGACGACAATTACATCCTGCTCGTCGCCAAATGCGCTGTGCGCATTAACAGCGAAAACGATTACACCTTCGGCTTCCGCGGCGACGATGGCTCCCGACTGCGTGTGATCGGCCAGCAATTTATTTCCTCCACGCGGCTCGCGACGGGTAACCCAGCGGATCCCGCGCATTCCGGCGACTCGCTCTACTACACGGCAGGCGTGGGCGACAGCAACACGCTGGGCGTCGTGCATCTCAAGCCGGGCGACTACAACCTGGAGTTCACCTATTGGGAAGGGAGCGGCGGCTCGTCCGTGGAAGTATACGCCGCGCCGGGCGCGCGCACGGCGGTGGACACGACAAACTTCAAGCTCATCGGCGATGTCAGCGGCGGCGGGCTGCAGATCGTGCCGGATCCCGACGGCATCACGCTCACGGCGAATGGCGGCAGCAGCACGTTCGTCCACAATGGCTCGCCTTCGACCATCACGCTCGCGTGGGGATCGGCGCTGACACCCACCAGCATGTCGATAAACCAGGGCATCGGGAACGTTGCGCAGAATGGATCGACGACGATCGCGGCGCCGGCCACGACGACGACCTACACCCTCACCGCAACGTATGGAACGGTAACGGTCACGCGCGCGGTGACGGTTTACGTGAACACTGCGCCGCAAGTTACTTTCTCGGCAAACCGAACGCTCTCCACGCCTGGCGCGGCGGTAAACCTGAGCTGGACCGTGAACGGAGCGACGTCGCTCACGCTGGATCCCGGTGGCATCAATGTGCTCGGCCAATCGGGACAAGTGGTGACGCCATCCGCCACCACGACCTACACGCTCACTGCATCGAACCCGAGCGGGAGCACGCAGAAGCAAGTGACAGTAACCGTCGGCGCGGGGCCGACGATTAACTTCTTCACCGTGTCGGATGCGGCGCCTCTTTTCGGCGCGGACACGACGCTCCAATGGAGCACCGGCAGCGCGACGAGTGTTTCGATCAACCAGGGAGTCGGCACGGTCGCCACGACGGGCTCGCTCGAAGTGCAGGTTTACCAAACGACGACCTACACGCTGACGGCGACGAATTCATTCGGCTCATCCACCGCGTCCGTTCTCGTGAACATGCCCTCTCCGATCGGAGTCAGCGCGGCTGGGTTTACCGTCACTCGTTACAACGCGAGCACTCCCCTTCCCTTCGCTGGCATGGGCTATCTGCAAAGCGCCGATGCCCTGATCGCCGGAACCAACCTTTCCGCACAGGCAACCGTGAATGGCATCACATCGATCAACTATTCGGACGGAGCGACGGGAGAGTTTGGCGGTGACTCGGCATTTCCAAGCGTGAGCGGCAGCAGCACAGCGAACAATGTGAACTTCGCGATGAAGATCACGGGCACGCTCGTGGTGAACACGCCGGGCGAGTACACCTTTGTCGTCAATTGCGACGATGGCGCCCGCATGCGGATCGATGGTGTGGACGTGATCGTCGATGATGCGACGCATGCTGTGGCGTCGAACGCAGGTCGCGTGACGATCACCAAGCCGACGGTTTCCTTCGAACTCGTCTACTTCAACGCGCCGAGCAATGGCGGATCCGCAGCCGCCGGGCTGGAACTTGCGTGGATTCGGCCCAACCTCCAGTGGCAGCTCCTGAATACCGCAACGCCCGCGACGCCAGTGGTGCGCGGCCAGGTTTTGATCTCGGAGTTCGCCGCGGAGAACAAGAGCACGCTGCTGGATGAAGACGGCGCGTCATCGGATTGGATCGAGATTTGGAATTCGACGAACGCGACGGTGAATCTTTCGAGCTACTTCCTCACGGACGATGCGGCGGTGCCAAACAAGTGGGCTTTGCCGGCGTGGACGCTCGGGACGAACCAGTACCTCGTGGTTTTCGCCTCGATGCTGGATCGGCGTCCAGCGCAGGCGGTCCCAGGCCAGGACAATCCCGGCACCATTGCGCAGCCGAGGATGCACACTTCATTCAAGCTGCCGAAGACGGGCGGATATCTCGCGCTGATGCGAAGCAATGGCGCGGGCGGCTACGACACGCTCTCGGCATTCAATTACGGCCCGCAACGCGAGGACGTGAGCTACGGCAGCACGGATGCCGAGGCCTACCTGGGATTCATGGAAACACCTACGCCCGGCTACACGAATGCGGTGGTGTTCACGGACTTTGTCCAGGACACGGTGTTCAGCCATCAGCGCGGGCGTTACAGCGCGCCTTTCAACCTCACGATTTCGACTCCGACCGCCGGAGCCACGATCCGATACACGACGGACGGGAGTGTTCCGACGCTCACGCGAGGGTATACATACACCGCGCCGATTCCGATCAGCGTGACGACGGTGATCCGCGCTGCAGCATTCAAGACCGGCTGGAGGCCCACGAACGTGGACACGAAGAGTTATCTCTTCATCAACGACATCGTGAGCCAGACCGCGGCGACGGCGACCGCGCTCGGGTTCCCATCCGGCCCGGTGAACAGCCAGGTTTTCCGTTACGGGATGACGTTGTCCAACGTCACCGCTGGCGGCGGGACGCTCCAGTCGCTCAAAGACGCGCTGGCGGGCGCGCCGGCAGTCTGCATGAACACGGACATCAGCAATCTGACGGACATCAATTACGGGATTTATGTCCGCCCGGATAAGCACGGACTTTTTTGGGAACGTCCGTGTTCCGTTGAATACATCAACAGCGCAGGCGCATCTGAGTTTCAGATCAACTGCGGCGTGCGCGTGCGCGGCGGAGCGAGCCGCTCTCCTTCCAATCCGAAGCACGCATTTCACCTCTACTTCCGAGGCAGCCTTTACGACGGCCGGCTGAATTACCGCCTGTTCGGCACCGAAGGCGCGAGCGAGTTCGCGCAAGTGGATATGCGTTGCGAGCAGAACTACTCCTGGAGCAAGGACTCGAACGCCCAAAACTCGCTGATGCGTGAAGAGTGGTCGCGCCTCACGCAACGAGACATGGGCCAGCCGTACGCGAGGAACGGGTACTTCCATCTCTACATCAACGGCATCTACTGGGGCGTCTATAACTGGGAGGAGCGGACGGAGGCGGACTTCGGTGAAACGTATCTCGGGGGCAACAAGGACAACTACGATGTGGTGAAGAGCGCGGGAAGCACCGGCGGCTACAACACTGAGATGACGGATGGGAACTTCATCGCCTGGAAATCCCTGAACGACCAGGCCATCGCCCTGAAGAACGATGTGACAAGCGAAACGTCGCGCACCGCTCGTTATATGCAAATGCAGGGCCTGAATGCCAATGGCACGCGCAACCTGAGCTATCCTGTGCTGCTCGATGTCGACAACCTGATCGATTACCTGCTCGTCGTTTTCTACGACGGCAGCTTCGACTCGCCGATGTCGACGTTCTTGAGCAATGCCTCGAACAACTGGTTCGGCGCGCGCGATCGGGCGGGAAATCGAGGCTTCGCCTACTTTGCGCACGATCACGAGCACGGCATGGATTCGACGGGCACGAATTCCTATAACCGAATTGGCCCGTGGGGCGGGTCGGGCACGAACAATTGGGGACAAGGTCAGTACGGAACCCGCGAAACCTTCGCGAAGAGCAATCCGCAGTATCTCCACGAACTGCTCTGCTATAGCGCGGAGTATCGCCAGCGTTTTGCGGATCGCGTCCACAAGCACTTCTTCAATGCGGGCGCATTAACCACGACGAAGTCCCTGGCCCGGGTCAACGCGATGGTTGCGCAAATCGATCCGATCATTCACGCGGAAGCCGCTCGTTGGGGCTCTGGTTCGCTGCACCGCGGCACTTGGTTCAATACAGCGCGGCAAACCGTTCTCAACTTCATCAACAGTGGCGGATCGGTGCCGTCAGGGCACCCGGCGCTTACCCCTGGCGATCGAACATCGATCCTCCTGCAGCAACTCAAGGGTTACACGGATGTGAGTGCAAAACCCCTCTATCCGCAAAGCTTCCAGGCGCCGACGTTCAGCGGGCAATTCGGCGGCATTGTCGCCAACGGATACACGTTCACCATTTCCAATCCGAACGGATCCGGCGTCATTTATTATTCCAAAACCGGCGAAGATCCGCGCCTGCCGGGCGGCACCATCAATCCCAATGCGCTGACGGGGACGAGTCCGATCAGCGTGACGCTCACGCAAACGGGTACGGTCAAAGCGCGCGTCTTCGACAGCGGCACGCTCACGTGGAGCGCGCTGGTCGAAGCCGAATTCATTGTCGGAATCCCGGCTGGCGCCTCAAATCTCACGATCTCCCAGATTCACTACAATCCCGAGAGCGCGACGGATCTCGATGAGTTTATCGAAGTAATGAACGTCGGCGCCACGTCGATCGACCTGACAAACACGAAGTTCGTTTTGGGCATTCAGTTTCAGTTTCCGGATGGTTTCGTGCTTGCGCCCGGAGCTCGCGCGGTTGTCATTCGTGATCTGACTGCCTTCACCGCTGCCTATCCAAGCGTGCCGGCGGCAAAGATTGCGGGCGTCTTCGAAAACTCGACGGTGCTCGATAATGCGGGCGAGCGCATTCAACTCGTCGACAATACAAATGCGGTCATCAAAGACTTCAGCTACGGTGAAGATTTCCCGTGGCCGAAGAGTCCGGATGGCGACGGACCTTCGCTGGTCCTGAAGCGCCCCAGCGCGACTGTCGATCTCGCCAATGCGACGAATTGGCGGCCGAGCTATGATGTCGGCGGCTCACCCGGCGCGAGCGATTCGCTGCCCTACGCCACATGGGCGGCGAATAACAACATTGCGGATCCCGCGGCAGACGACGATGGCGACGGTCTGAACAATTTCGGCGAATACGGACTCGGCGGAAATCCGGCGAACTCTCTGAGCGGCTCCCTTCCCATTGCCGCAAAGACGCCGGTGACAGTAAACGGCGTCACAAACACCTACCTCACGCTCACCTACACCCGGCCAATCGGTCGCGATGACGTGAACTACAACGTCGAAGGAACGGCGATCCTCGGCACATCGTGGGCTCCCGCCATTCAGGTCGACGATGCCATTTTCAATGGCGATGGCACTGAGACGCTCACGTATCGATATCCGACTCCGATTACCGCAGCGGCGCAATTCCTCCGCCTGCGCATGGTGCAAATTCCGTAGCTGCATTCGTTGCGCGCGCCGCAATCTTAGACTCCAAATGGTTCGCGAACGGAGGCTTCAACGCGACGAATTGCGCGGAATCAAAGGAGTGCGGACACTTTTTCGACAACTTGTGGAATTTGTTCTTGCTGAAAAAAGCGTCCCCCGTATTTTGCGCGCCCCACGAAAGAAATCCGGGGTAGCTCAGTGGTA
>CBHXZU010000360.1:0-6536 GCA_966125105.1 uncultured Prosthecobacter sp. | reverse complement strand
TTCATCGACGAGATCCACGCGCTTTCGCGGGTGATCGAGGAATACCTCTATCCCGCGATGGAGGACTACAAGCTGGACATCATCATCGATCAGGGTCCGAACGCGCGGTCGGTGCGGCTCAATTTGCCGAAGTTCACGTTGGTCGGCGCCACGACTCGGAGCGGGATGATTACCGCACCGCTGCGCTCACGATTCGGCATGACGTGCCGGCTGGACTACTACGTTGCCGAGGAATTGCAGCAGATCGTCCTGCGCAGCGCCGGGTTGATCAACGTGGATATCGACGAACCGGGCGCGCTCGAAATCGCCGCCCGCAGCCGCGGCACGCCCCGTGTGGCAAACAATCTCCTCCGCTGGGTCCGCGACTACGCGCAGGTCCGCGCAGGTAACAAGGTGACGCGGGAGGTAGCAGATGCCGCTCTCTCCATGCGCGATATCGATCGCGACGGTCTCGATGAAATGGATAAGCGGATTCTCGAGGCATTGGTGACGAAATTTGACGGTGGTCCGGTTGGAATCAGTTCACTCGCGGTGGCAGTCGGCGAAGACTCAGGCACGCTGGAAGACGTGAACGAGCCTTACCTGATCATGCAGGGATACTTGAAGCGGACTCCGCAAGGCCGAGTCGCCATGCCCCTCGCCTACCAAAAGCTCGGCCTCACCGCGCCTCGGCGAGAGCGGGATTTGTTCAGCTGATCCCCCGAGCGATCGGCTGAAATTGGAAAGTGTGGGCGATACTTGCCAGAACGGGCATCCGGCACTTTATTGCGCGCCCTTTTGCCGTCCCGATACGGATCGTCCGTCCCTTGTGTTTAACGAAGTCCGATTTTCATGAAGCTCTCCGCGAGCGCGCATCCCGTCTTCCGCTGTCGGTCCCATTCAGTGTCTCGCCTCTGGCCTTTAGTGTTTAGTCTTTGGTGTTTAGTCTGTGCTGCTTCCCTCTCGGCCGACACGCCAGCACTTCAACCCGACGCGGCCGGCTTCGCAAAAACCGTTCAGCCTTTCCTCAAAGAGCACTGCGTGAGCTGCCACGGGCCGGAAAAGCAGAAGGGCAAACTTCGGCTCGATTCGCTGGCTAATGATTTCCTCGAGCCCGCTGCGGCGAAGAAGTGGAAGGATGTCGTCAATACGGTGCGAAACCACGAGATGCCGCCGGAGGAGGAACGGCAGCCCGATCCTCAGATTGCGGGCCGATTTGTCGATTGGCTCACGGCGGAACTTGGGCGAGCGGAGATTGCGAAGCGATCCTCGTCGACGGTGATGCGCCGGCTCAACCGCGCTGAATACAACAACACGATCCGCGATCTCCTCGGCGTAAACTTCCAGGCGGCGGAGAACTTCCCGGAGGATCCACCGGCGGGCGGTTTCGATAATGTCGCCGAGGCACTCACGGTCTCGCCGTTGCACCTCGAGCTCTATTACTCGACGGCCCGGCAAATCCTCAATCGAGCCCTCGTCGATGGCGCGCAGCCACCCGCGCTGAAATGGCACTTCGAGCCCGAGGAGCACAACGACAAGAGCGACGGCGCCCGCGTGAAGCGCGATGGGCAGACGATCATCCTGCACAAGGGAGTGAATGAAGCGGAGAGTGGCTTCGCGGTGGTGCACCACGCCAGCTGGAACACAGTGGTCGGTTTCCGGAACTTCAAGGTGCAGAACGAAGGCGAATACATCATCCGCTTCCGCGCCGCCGGCCGTGTGCCGTCGCGCGCGCAGGTGCTGGAATCCGCTCGCGCGGTGCTCGAGATGCGTCGCGCCGAGGCGGCGAAGAAAGGCACCGGCGGCAAGTATCTCGACGACATGACCGCGCGCGACCTCGAACATTTCGAGACGAGCCGGATGTATGATTACGGTCCGCCGCGGGTGAAAGTGAGCACCCATGTTGGCGGCGCGCCGCGGGTGATCGCGGAAATGGATGTCGATGCGGCGGAGTCGGCGCCAAGGGTTTATGAAGTGCGCGCGTATCTCGGGCGGGACAAAGCCGCGGTGACGCTCGAATACGCCTACAGCATTCCGACGGTCATCGGGGAGCTGCAGTACAGGAAGGAGTTTGCGCGACCTTTGCTGCTCGTCGACTGGATGGAACTCGAAGGGCCGATCAATGCGAGCTGGCCGCCGGCGACACACACTCAGCTCCTCGGGACGACAGCGGCGCGGACGGATGAAAAGAAGGCGGCGACTGAAGTTCTGACGAATTTCATGTCGCGGGCGTTTCGCCGTCCGGTGACCGCGGAGGAAGTTAACGCACGGGTCGCGATGTTCGAGCAGGCGCGGGCGCAGAAGCCTTCGTTCGTCGAGGCGATCAAAGTTCCGCTCGCGGCGGTGCTCACGTCCCCGCACTTCCTGTTTCTCGTGGAGCCCGCTGCAGCAGGACGACCAACTGCGGCGAGCGAGCCTGGGACGAAGCCCGCACCCAACAAGGGCCGGAAGCTCACCCCCTACGAGTTTGCATCGCGGCTCTCGTATTTCCTGTGGAGCTCGATGCCGGATGATGAGCTTTTCCGCCTCGCCGCGAGCGGCGAACTTACCAAGCCCGCGGTGCTCGCAAAGCAGGTCAATCGCATGTTGGCTGACCCAAAGAGCGAGGCGTTCGTGAAGAACTTCGCCGGGCAGTGGCTCGGTTTGCGCAAAGTCGGGGCAAACCCGCCGGTCAAGAATCTCTACCCGGAATACGATCGACACCTCGAGCTTTCCATCGTGCGCGAGAGTGAGTCGTTTTTCGCCGAGATCCTGCGCCATGACCTCGACGCGCGGAACCTGATCAAGAGTGACTTCGTTACCATCAATGAACGGCTCGCGCGCTTCTACGGAATCCCCGGAGTAAAGGGCGACGAGTTCCGCCGCGTGCCCATGCCGCCGGGATCGCACCGTGGCGGGATTGTGACCCAAGCCTCGATTCAAAGCATCACTTCCAACGGCACGCGCACTTCACCGGTCGCGCGCGGCGTGTGGGTGCTCAAGACGATGCTCGGCATCGATCCCGGACTGCCGGTGGCCGATGCCGGCGAGATCGGGACGAAGGTCCCCGGCGTCGACAAAGCGACGGTGCGTCAGCGACTGCAAATCCATCGTGAGCTCGCGTCCTGCGCGCGTTGCCACGACAAGATCGATCCGCTTGGCTTCGCGCTGGAGAACTTCAACGCGTGCGGCGAATGGCGCGATCAAGAAGCGCAAAGCTGGACGGGCCGGGTGGAGAAAGGTGACCCGCGCATCGACGCGAGCGCGAAAATGCCGGACGGTACCGAGTTCAAAGGCGTCGAGGGACTGCAGGAGCAGCTCCTGAAACAAGAGGACATGTTCTTCAATGCGCTTGCGACCAAGCTCTACACTTACGCGCTTGGGCGGGAGCTTGGCTTCTCCGACCGACCGATGGTCGCGGCGGCGGTCGATGCGATGAAGAAGAGCCGCCATACGCTGCGATCGCTGGTGCAGGCGGTGGTGGCGTCGGAGTCATTCGACACGAAATAAGGAAGCACTCATGAACCCGCTTTTTCACACGCCGCTCTCGCGCAGGACTGTGCTTCGCGGTCTTGGCGTAACGCTCGCATTGCCACTACTGGAAGCGATGATGCCGCGTTCGGCATTTGCCGTTTCGAGTTTGAAGCCGCTCGGGAGAACCGGGTTCAAGGCGACGCCTCGCGTCATTTACTGCTACGTGCCGAATGGCGTGAACATGTTTCAATGGCTCCCGAAAGATTCCGGCGCCAATTACACGCTCTCGCCAACTCTCGAGACGCTCAAAGACCACCGCTCGCAGTTTTCACTGCTCAGCGGACTCGGCCATTTCAACGCCGACGGCGGGCACACGGGCGCGGATACGTGGCTCACCGGGGCGAATTTGAAATCGGTTGCGGGCAAAGATTACTCCAACTCGATTTCGGCCGACCAGGTGATCGCGGAGAAGATTGGCAACCAGACGCGCTTTCCTTCTCTCGAACTCTCGGACGAATCCGGCACGGGCGCGGCAAATCAAAGTCACACGCTAGCGTTCGACCGCAATGGCACGCCGCTCCCCGCGGAGAATAGCCCTCAGCGGCTTTTCGAGCGTCTCTTTGTTCCCGAAGATGCTTCATCCCGAGAGGCGATGCTTCAGCGTTATGCCGAGAAACGCAGCATCCTCGACGGCGTGCTCGGTGAAGCGAACTCGCTGCGCAACAAGCTCGGCACGGCGGATCAGCGAAAGCTCGATGATTACCTCGCCTCCGTGCGCGAAACGGAGGTGCGGGTGCAACGCCAGGCGCAATGGGTGGATGTGCCGAAGCCCAAGATCGATGCGAACGGGCTTTCGCTCGCCAGCCAACCGACCAACGGCCGCGATCGCTCCGGATGGGTCGATGTGATGCTCGATCTAAGTTACCTTGCGTTCGCGACCGACATGACGCGAGTGATTACTTTCGAGTGGTCTCGCGAGTCGGCCGGTTTTGGCGGCGACGGCGAAAATCATCACGCGCTTTCACACCATGGCGGCGACGCCGGCATGTTGGGCAAACTGGCGGCGATCGATCGCTTTCATCTCTCCTGCCTCAATCGATTCTTCTCGCTGCTCAAGTCTACCGAGGAAGACGGTCGCAACATGCTGGACCATACGATGATTGTTTATGGATCCGGCATGAACAACGGAGAGCGAGGTGGCCACTCGCAAAAGAATCTCCCGCTTATCGTCGCCGGCGGCACTGCCTGGGGCTTCAAACACGGCCAGCATCTCGCCCACAATCCCGACAAACACCCACCCCTCACCAACGTGCTCCTCACCACCATCCAGAAGATGGGCGTCGAAATCGACAAGTTCCAAGACGCGACCGGCACGCTCACGGGATTGGTCTAAGGGGCTGGAGGTCGGAGGTCAGTTAGAGGTCGGAGGTAGCGGCCTGCATCGGCGGGCCGAAGGCCCAATCACAAGCCAGCCCAGGCCAGAGCGAGGAACGAGCGTCGGCCTGGGTAAGCCACGCATGCAGGCAGAGCCCTGGAGGCGGCGACACACCAACGCTTCTACTCGGCAGGGATTATCACATCGAGATCCGCGTCTACCGAGTCGCTGGCAGCGAAATCGTAGCGGCCGTCTGTGATTTTGCGGGTGCTGTTCAAGAATTTGTTGTCGCTAACCTCAACGTTGGCGCCCCGGCTCGTAGATTCGGAAGCGCTGCCCGCAAATTAGACGTCGCTGTCGGCGAATTTGGAGTCCCTGTTCGCGAATTTTGGCACGCGGTCTCCGTATTTTATGGCGCCGCCGGGAAATCCAGGAGCGCTGTCGAACTATTTGGAGTCGCTGTCAGGCGATTTGGGAGCGCTGGCGATCGCCATAATTAGGCTGCAAGCCTCTCCGGCAGCTCAGTTTGCTTCCGCGTCCGCGCTGCACGCGCTCGACGTTCCGATTAAAGCAAGTGTCCCATCTTCAGCCGCTTCGTCTCGAGATACCGCTCGTTATGCGGATTCGGGTCCGCCTTGATCGGGACGAGTTCGACAATCTTAAGGCCGTAGCCCTCGAGTCCGATCACCTTCTTCGGGTTATTCGTGAGGAAGCGCATCTTCCGCACACCGAGATCGCACAGGATCTGCGCGCCAACGCCGTAGTCGCGGAGTTCTGCGGGGAAGCCGAGGCGCAGGTTCGCCTCCACGGTGTCCAAACCCTGCTCCTGCAATTTGTAGGCGTGGATCTTTGCCGGCAAACCGATGCCCCGCCCTTCATGCTGGCGCATATAGAGCAGGACGCCGTGTCCTGCGCGCTCGATTTGCTGCAGCGCGCGGTGCAATTGCGGACCGCAATCACAGCGCAGCGACCCAAAGATGTCGCCGGTGAGACATTCGCTGTGCACGCGAACGAGTGTGGGTTTGTTCGGCGTGATTTTGCCTTTCACCAAGGCGACATGATGCGTGCCGTCGACGAGCGAGCGATACAGGTGCAACTCAAACTCGCCCCATTGGGTCGGCATCTTCACCACCTGCTCGGCTTCGACCAAGCGCTCGCTCTTGCGGCGGTAGGCGATCAGCGCGGCGATGCTCGTGATCTTCAATTTGTGCTTCTTTTTGAACGCGAGGAGCTGTGGCAGGCGCGCCATCGTCCCGTCGGCGTTCATGATCTCGCAAATCGCCGCCGCCGGTTGAAGGCCCGCCAGGCGCGCGAGGTCCACGCTGGCTTCGGTATGGCCGGCGCGGCGAAGCACGCCACCGTCCTTGGCGCGCAAGGGGTTTATATGTCCCGGTTGGACGAGGTCTGTCGCCAAAGACTTTGGATCGGCGAGCACTTTGATCGTCCTTGCCCGGTCTGCTGCGCTAATGCCGGTTGAAATCCCCTGGGCGGCGTCCACCGTGACGGTGAAATCGGTCTTATGTGTCTCGCGATTCTCGCGCACCATCCGCTCGAGCCCCAGCGCCGTCGCGCGCTCTTCGGTGATTGGCACGCAGAGCATGCCGCGGGCGTGGGTAACGATGAAATTGACCGCCTCAGGCGTTACTTTTTCCGCGGCCATGATGAGATCGCCCTCGTTCTCGCGGTCTTCATCATCGGTTACGATTACCATCTTCCCCGCCTTGATGTC
>CBHXZU010000359.1:0-6550 GCA_966125105.1 uncultured Prosthecobacter sp. | reverse complement strand
CTGGTTCAAATCCCGGTCCCGCTTTGGCGGTTGTCGCTCAGAAAAAAAAACGTCCAGCCACTGGTGAATCGCGCCCAATTCGCCTCGCAAGGCCCGGCAGTGTATCTGCTGTGGCTGGATTTGCCGGAGAAGACTCGGCGTAACCTCAGTGTCGATTCGATCTGGCAGGCACGTGAGCGGCTGCTCAAACATCTCAATTCAACCTCCACGACCCTCGATTTATGAACTCTGAAAAGACTCCTCCTTCCATCACCGTTACCGGCGAAGCCACGGGCTTCCTGCCTGCGCGCGATTCGCGTGGGCGTCCGATCACGGTGATCGGGACGGACGCGATCCGCGCGGGCTTTGATGCGAAGTGCCTCGAGCAGGCACTCAATTCGCGCAGCGCGCCTGGAGTGACGGACCTGGTCCTGAACCCCGATGCGCACGCCGGTTACGGGGCGCCGGTGGGGTGCGTGCTGGTTTCGCCCACGCACGTTTATCCCGGACCGGTCGGCGTCGATATCAAATGCTCGATGAGCCTGCTCGCGTTGGATCGTCCCGCGGACGCTGTCGCGGACAAGCAGACGCGGCGCGCTTTGATCGACGCAATCTGCGAGCGCACGCCTACCGGCGCGGGACGCGGTCAGCGCATGGCGAGGAAGTCGCGTCCGGTGAATGCCGAACTCGGCCGCCAGGTCGCGACGGAAGGCGCTTCGAAGGCAGTTTGCGAAGCGCTCGGCATCCCCGCGGAGTGGGCGACGCGCTGCGAAGACGCGGCGCACGTTGGCCACGATAACTCGGTCGGGGCGCTCGTGGAGCGGCTGGATCATCTCATCGCGTCCGGAACGCTCCCGCGTTTTGCCGAAAAGATGACGCAGCTCGGAAGCTATGGCGGAGGAAATCACTTCGGTGAATGCGAAGCCGTGGAGATCGCGGATAACGATCGCGCTCGCCATGCAGCTGAGGTTTTTGGCCTGCGGCACAACGGGCTCGCGTTCCTGTCGCACTGCGGTTCCCGCGGTTTCGGGCACAACCTGGCGACGAACCAATTCAAGCAACTGCAGCGCTTCTTCGAAACGTGGAGCCTGCCGCTGCCGGGTGAGGATCGTGAGCTGGTCTACGCGCCGCTCGGAACGCCGGAGGCGAACGCTTACCTCGATGACATGGCGCTCGGGGCGAACTTCGCCACGGTGAATCATCTCCTGATCAACACGCTCGTGCTCGAGGCGTTCCAGGAGATCATCCCCGGCGCGAAAGGGCAGCTGGTGTATTTCATCAGCCACAACATCGCGCGTCGCGAGATCGTGGATAACCGCGAAGCGTGGGTGCATCGCAAGGGCGCCACGCGCGCTTTTCCCGCGGGGCACCATGCGCTGAAGGATACGCCGTACGCGGAGACGGGTCACCCGATCCTGCTGCCGGGAAATCCTACCGCGGGTTCGTGCGTGATGGTGGCGGATCCCGGCGCGGCGCAAAGCTGCTACTCGGTGAACCACGGCGCCGGACGCGCGAAGGGCCGCAAGGCGGCGATCCGCGAGCTGGATCAGCGCGCGGTGGACGATGAGTTCGCCGCGCACGACATCCTGACGAATTGCCGCTTCTACCCGAAGGACGAAGCGCCTGCCGCTTACAAGGACTTCAATGAAGTGCTGCGAAGCGTCGAGCGTGCCGGACTCGCGAGCGAAGTCGCTCGGCTGCGGGCGCGCTTTGTGATCAAGGACTCCGACGAATCCCTCAAAGGAGCTGCATGAAGCGCAAAGAAATGATCACCATCGATGGCTCGGAAGGGGAGGGCGGAGGCCAGATCCTCCGCAGCTCGCTGGCCCTGTCGTTGATCACTGGGCAGCCGTTTCGAATCATCAACATCCGCGCTGGGCGGAAGAAGCCCGGCCTGCTGCGCCAGCATCTCACGGCGGTGCAGGCCGCGACGGAGGTTGGCGATGCCGTCACGGATGGCGCGCAGATTTCCTCGCAGGAACTCGTCTTTCGCCCGGAACGAATCCGCGGCGGACAATACCGCTTTGCCATTGGCACGGCCGGCAGCACAACGCTCGTGCTGCAGACCGTGCTGCCGGCTTTGATCCTGGCCAACGAGCCATCGACGCTCTTCCTCGAAGGCGGAACGCACAACCCCTTCGCGCCGCCATTCGACTTTCTGCAGCGCACCTTCCTTCCACAGCTCGCGCGTTTCGGACCGAAGGTGGAGGCGACCTTGCTGCGTCCTGGTTTTTACCCGGCGGGCGGAGGGAAGCTTTCTGTCGAAATCACGCCCGTCGCGAAGCTCACGCCGGCAGATCTCCTCGATCGCGGCTCGGATGGCGGGCGCCGCGTGGTCGCGCAAATCGCCGCCTTGCCGCCGAGCATCGCGGATCGCGCCTTCGAACAAGTGCTCAAGCGGATGAAGTGGGAGCCCACGGTGTGCGAAGTGGTCGAACATTCACAGACGCTCGGCCCCGGGTTTGCGCTGACTGCAGAAGTGGTATCCGAAAATATCGCCGTCGTCTTCTCCGGTTTCGGCGAGCGAGGGATCCGCGCCGAACAGGTCGCTGACAATGTCGTTGATCAAGTGCGCGACTATCTCGCCGTCGGCGCGCCGGTGGATGAATACCTTGCCGATCAGCTCCTGCTTCCCATGGCGCTCGCGGGAGGTGGTGCGTTTCGAGCCGTCGGGCTATCGTTGCACGCGCGGACGAACATCGAAGTCATCCAGCGCTTCCTGCCGTGCCGGTTCGTCACGGAGCCGAGTGAGGCAGGTGGGCAGGTGGTGCGGGTGATTTGACAGTTCGGCAGTGCCTGGAGAAAATTTGTCACTTCGTTCTGGGAGTAAGCTTCAACTCCGGCTCGCGCTGCGGCATGACGTCCCTCGTCGCGCCGGGATTCTTCGAGAAATCGGGGAGGATTGGCTCAGGCACAACGACAATGCCGGTGTAAGGACTCGCGGTGTAAACGCCGGGAGTGAGCGGGGCGGGCTTTTCGTTGAACGTGATCGCCGGGCCTGTGTTTTCTGCCGAAGTGAACTTGAGCGTTCCAGGCGGAAGGATGGCGGGGACGTCAGATGTCTGTCCGGGCGCGAGTTTGGGCGATTTTCCGTCAAGCGTGAGCGGTGGTGGTTGAGGTTTCTGCGTTTCGGCAGCTTGAGGAGCGGGGGAGGCAGGCTTGGGAGCGTCCGTGGCGAAAGCCAGTGTCGCCGTGGCCACAGTGAATACGAGCGGGAGTGTTTTCATAACACAAGTGGTGATGACTAAAGGCCGCATAGGTTTGAGACGGCGGCAAGGGTCTTTCGTTAGCGAAAACTGGTCGAATGTGACGCAGTTCAATTAGGCACGCTTGCGCCTTCCTGGTGGGCGATCTCGTCTGAAACACACCGCGAAGCGGCATTCTTTGTGGCTTGGCTTGCCAAAGCCGAGGAGAGACGTGGCGCGGAAAGGGGGCTGCGCGAACGTCGGTCAACTCGTGGCGCGGCACTTCATCCTCCACTCAGACTTGCAAAATGATTCGCCGCTTTGGCAAGCCACGCCACGAGTGCCGCTTCGCGGTGAATCTACTTATTGTCTCGAATGGTCGTCAGCCGCTCTTTGATCTCGGTCTCCGTGCCGATCGTGAGCCAGGCATCGTACTCGAAGACTTTCCCCGGCTCGAGGGCGAATGTGGTCAGCGGAGCGATATAGGAGCAGGCGGAGCGATCGCCCGGTTTGCCGAAACGATAGCACGTCGCTTCATCCGCCGCGGGAACGAGGACGCCGATGCCCTGGCCCTTGTCATTGAGATAGGCGGCCCAGTGCTCGGGAAACTTTACCTGCTCATTCGGCCAGCCTGGTTGCCAACGACGTAGTTCTTTCCCGTCGTTCAAAACGAGCGTCGCAAACTCTGGTTCCACAAAGACCGCGGGGATCTCCTGGTGCGCGGCCGGATGTTTCTCCGCGCCGGAATACTTCATTTTGACCCGCAGGTGCAGCACGGCGTCCTTTAGTTCCAGCCACTGCTCCATCTCCATTTCCGGAATGTCCGCGCCGGTGGCCCAATGCTTCGGTCGGGTCTTTGAATACAGCCGCGTCGGCTCGGCCTTGAACTCGAGAACCGTCGCCGGATTCCCGTTGTAGTCACCGCCTTGCACGGGGTTGTAGCGCCACGGGTTCTTTACCCAGAAGGAGCCGTCCGGCTTTCCGTAATAGCTCTGCTGCACGAACCGGCCATGGTCGTAGCTGTTGAGCACGTTTTTGCCGTCCTTCGCCGCAAGAAATCCCAGACAAGCTCCAGCGTCGCGGCGCACCCCGGCTTTCAATTGGTCATTTTGAAGATAGACCCAATCCGGGGGCGCGGCGGAAGCCGAGACAGCGAGTGATGCGACGCAGCAGATGTGGAATAGGGACATGCAGGACCCAGTCTTAAAGAGCAGCACGCAGGTCCATCAACCTACCCGTTGAGGCGCGAACGGTCCGCTTTGGTTCCGATGATTGAATCTCGTTCGCGTGGAAAGTTCACGGTCAACCGCTACCCGGTCCTGGGGTGATACCGCCTTTATGGCGCTTTCCCGGGTCGACTATTACGCTCGCGATGGACTGCGGCAACCGGCGTCTCGGTCGTGCTAAAACGAGCCGGTTTCTTCCGCGATGGAATGTCTTTCGTGAGCGACGGAACGTCAGTTCAGGTCGAGCGGAACGTCAATCGTGAGCGAAATTCCGTGATTCGTGGCACGCGGCATCCGTTTCGTAAGCGGCGGAAGGTGTTTCGGAACCGCCGGAAGGTGAATTCAGTTCGGACGGATCGAAGAATTTTCCCAACGGAACGCCTTTCGTGGCACGCGAAACCTCTTTCGGAAGCGACGGAACGTGTTTCGGAAGTACCGAACGGAATTGTGACTCGATTGTCATGAACTCGGCTACTTTCTCGCGGCGCGGACTTTGCACGTGCGCTAAGGTGCCGTCAGGGGGGCAACGGTCCTTGATTCGGTCCAAGGTGATTGGCTCGGACTTCGGCAATTCTGTCCGGCGATTCTCTCGCGCAGCCTGTCGAATCCCGAGCGCTTTACTTGCCGATGTCGATCAATGCCTCCGCTTCTTTTGCGACTCGTTCGCAAAATGGTATTGCGACCGGTTCTCAGGCTCGCTAGTTTCCCTAGACCTTCATGCTCGCCAATACTCCGAAACTCACCCTGGCCTCCGCCAAGTGCGGGGATCGGCTGCGCGTTCGGCACATTTGCCCGGACTGCCCGCACTGCGTGCGGTTGCGCGAGATGGGGTTTCACGATCGCACGGTGGTGCGGAAGATCGCGGATGGCGCCGCGGTGATCTGCCTTTTGCTGGGCACGAGGTTGGCCTTGGGGCGCGAGCTTTGTGAACACGTGGAAGTCGAACGGCTCGCAGCTTGATGAGCGAGACTCCCGATTCGAGTAGGCCCCTCAGCGAGTTGAAGCCAGGTCAGCGAGCCACGGTGCTCGCCCTCGATCTTCCCGGATCGGTGAAAGGCCGTGTGCTGGAGATGGGCCTGACCAAGGGGACCACGGTGGAAGTCATTCGTTTTGCGCCGCTCGGCGATCCCATGGAACTCAAAGTCCGCGGCTCTCACATCTCTCTCCGCAAGGCCGACGCCGCCGGCATTCGCGTGAACTGCCTCAGCTAAGCCATGGGCGAACAAATCGCGCGCCGCGTCGCCATCGCGGGAAATCCAAACACGGGAAAGTCGACCATTTTCAATGCGCTCACCGGCTTGCGGCAAAAGGTGGGCAACTACCCCGGCGTCACGGTGGAGAAGAAGACCGGCAAGTTTTTCGGGAGCCATGGCGAGCCCATGGAACTGATCGATCTTCCCGGCAGCTACTCGCTGCAGGTGCGGTCGCCCGATGAGGCGGTCTCGCGTGACCTGCTGCTCGGGCGGATCAAAGACGTGCCGCGTCCGGACGTGATCGTGGCAGTGTTGGATGCGTCGAACCTCGAGCGCCATCTCTACCTTGCCGCGCAGATGCTGGAGCTCGGCATCCCGGTGGTCGTCGCGCTGAACATGGTCGACGTGGCCGAAGAGCGCGGCTTGGTGATCGACCTCGTGGAGTTGAAGGAAAAGCTCGGCGTGCCGGTGATCCCGAGGGTCGCCAGCAAAGGCACGGGCCTGATCGAGCTGAAGCAGGCGCTATCTCGTCCGCTCGGAAAGCCGGAACGCCACACGCAATTGCCGATCGTTTTCGAACTCGAAGTGGTCGCGCTGTCAAAAAAGCTGAAATGCCCACCGGAGACGGCGCGGTTGGAAGCGATGCTGCTGCTTTCGCTGGACGAGAAGGCGCTGGCTGAACACGAGCTTCCGCCGGATCTCCGCAGTGAAGTCGAGCAGGCGCAGGCGCGTCTCCGTTCTCACGAGATCGATCCGCTGGCTGCCCCGGTGGACGCCCGTTACGACTGGGTCGCCGACGTCTGCATGGCGGCCTTGCATCGCAAAGGCGAGGGGCCCGATGGCTTGACGATGAGCGATCGCGCCGACATGGTGCTCACGCACAAGGTCTGGGGATGGCTCGCCTTCGTCGGGATGATGGCGCTGATGTTTGTCTGCATCTTCTTCGTCGCGGAGAAGCCGATGAACT
>CBHXZU010000358.1:0-6558 GCA_966125105.1 uncultured Prosthecobacter sp. | reverse complement strand
GAGGATGAAATCGTGGAGCACGCCCGCGACATCATGCGGGGCGCCGGGCCGCGTCTCCTTTCCTTCGACACGCGGGTCACTCACGGGTGCCATGGATTCGTCGAGATCCTCGTGGAAGCCGTGGGGACTAACGGGGCAGACGTTCTCGGCTTCGCGGCGCGACGCATGGCAGCCCGGGAGTTTGGCGTCGTGGCCTCAGTTTTTCACACCCAAGGGAGCCACGCGCCGCGGCTCGGCTCGCATGTTGTGGAGGCAGGGAAGGACTGTGAATTGCCCTGGGAGGCGCGGGAAGACGGCCTGGCAGCGCTGACCGAAGGGCGCTCGACCCAGCGCAGCTACGAGTGGGGAGAGTGTTTCTTCGATGTGATCCAGCCCCCCATCCGGCTGGTGATCATCGGCGCGAGCCATGACGTGGCCCCGCTGGCGAAGCTTGGCCGCATGCTCGGATGGACGATTTGTGTTGTGGCGCATCCGGCCGGGCCAATTCCCGAACCTGCGTTGAGAGAGTTCGCCCAGGTGGGTGTCCTGGGCCCGGTCGCGCTCGCCGAGGTGTTGCATTCGGATATGCACACCGCCGTGGTGGTGATGACGCACCACTTCGGGCGCGATATGGCCTTTCTCGACTCCCTGCTGCCCTTGTCGATTCCGTATATTGGATTGCTCGGGCCCAAGAAACGGCGGGAGCAGATGTTGATGGAGTTGGCCGAGTCCCGCGATTCGTTTGATCCGATGGACCTGCGCAAGCTGCGTAATCCGATCGGGCTCGACCTGGGGGCGGAGTGTCCCGAAGAAATCGCGCTTTCGATCACGGCCGAGATCTGCGCGGCGCTGGGCAATCGCACGGGAAAGCCGCTAAGGGATTGCAAGGGGCCCATCCACGCGCAGGCCAGCGCGGCGGATCAGAGTCAGCTTCGGCAGATGCCGGCATGAAAGCCGTCGCTGCGATCGTGCTGGCGGCTGGAGGTTCCACGCGCATGGGGCATCCGAAGCAATTGGCGCGCTTTCGCGGACGATCGCTCATTCGGACGGCGTGTGAGGCGGCAGTCGAAGCGGGCGCAAATCCTGTCGTGGCCGTTCTTGGGGCCAAGGCTGAAGTCTGCGAGGCGGAACTGGCTGGTTTGCCCGTGAAGGCGGCGCGAAACGAGCAATGGCAATCCGGAATGGCCAGCTCGATTACAACAGGCTTGGATGCCCTTGCCAGCACGGGGGAACCCGCGGAGGCGGTGCTCATTTGCTTGTGCGATCAGCCTTGCGTAACGGCGGACACGCTTGGCGCGTTGATGCGCGCTTATCGAAGCGGAGCACGGATCGTGGCGTCGGCATATAACGGAACTTTCGGAGCGCCAGCGATTTTCCATTCCGAGTTTTTTGGCGCGTTGCGGGCACTGCGCGGCGACGAAGGAGCACGAAAGCTTTTCCACGATTTCGCCGACGAAACCGTCGGTGTAGCTCATCCCAGCGCAGCCTTCGACGTGGACACGGCGGAGGATTACAAACGGCTCCTGGAGACGTCGCCTTCCCCGGCGATTACGGCTTGGAGGTGAGGAAAAAGGTCGCGCCAGCTCGCCGGAGCCTCTCCGAAGTGCACCAAACGTCCACGGTTCCTCGAGAATTCGAGACGCGTGTTCGTCTGAATCCCCAAATCCAAAAATCCTGTAAATCCTGTTTCCTCCGTTACGCGCGCGACGTCCTGGAGGATTTAGGAGAGAGGAATACAAGATTGGGCGAGTTGCCGGGTTGGATGCACGGACTCCTTTCCGGGTTGCACCGCGAAGGGACGCCACGCACTTTCCAACGCCTCTCCGCCAATGAAGCTCACCGCCTGCCTCCTCGCGCTCGCCGCCACCAGCATGTTTGCCGCAGATAACTGGCCGCAATTCCGCGGACCCAATGGCGACGGCAAAAGCGACGCGAAGGGCCTGTCGACCGAACTCGGCGAGGACAAAAACGTAAAGTGGAAGACGCCGATCCACGGGAAAGCGTGGTCGTCGCCGGTGATTTGGGGCAACCAGGTTTGGGTCACGACGGCCACGGAGAACGGGAAGGAACTCGGGCTCGTTTGCGTCGACAAGGAAACCGGGAAGATCGTGCACGACGTGAAGCTCTTCGACGTCGAGAGCCCGCAGTTTTGCCACAAGTTCAACAGCTACGCATCGCCGACGCCGGTGATCGAAGAGGGGCGCATTTACGTGAGCTTCGGTTCGCCCGGAATTGCCGCGGTCGACACGAAAACTGCGAAGAAGATTTGGGAGCGACGCGATTTTGTCTGCAACCACTACCGCGGCGCCGGCAGTTCACCGATCGCGTGGCAGAACCTGGTCATCCTTCCCTTCGATGGCAGCGACAAACAATACATCGCCGCCCTCGATAAACAGACCGGAAAGACGGTGTGGGAAGTGCCGCGGTCGATCGATTTCAAAGACCTGCAGCCGGACGGAAGGCCAGAATCCGAGGGCGACTGGCGCAAAGGTTTCGGCACCGCGCATGTGATCGACCTAAACGGAAAGCCCGTATTGCTTAGCAGTGGGTCGAAGGCCCACTACGGCTACGAGCCGGCGACCGGAAAGGAATTGTTCCGCTTCGAGGAGCGAGGGGCGCACAGCACCGCCTCGCGTCCGGTGGTCGGCAACGGGCACTGGTACATTACGCCCGGCTTTGGCGCGAAGCAGGTGATCAGCCTCAAGCTTGGCGATAACGGCACGCTCGATGAAAAGGCTGTCGCGTGGCGTGAAAAAAAGGGCGCGCCCAACAAGCCGTCGGTGATTCTCGACGGCGACTACCTCTACATGGTTGATGACACGGGCATCGCCTCGTGCCTCGATGCGAAGACGGGCGCAATGAAGTGGCGCGAGCGCATTGGCGGCGACTACTCCGCTTCGCCGGTGCTCGCGGGCGGGAACCTGTATTTCCTCAGTGAAAACGGCACTGTAAATATCGTCGCGGCTGCGCCCGAGTTTAAGAAGATTGGCGAAGGGAAGTTCGCGGACGGCTTCATGGCTGCTCCGGCGATCAGCGGAAAAGCGCTCTTTCTGCGAAGCAAAACCGCGCTCTACCGGGTGGAGACACCGTAGCCCGTCTTGCCTTTGCAGTTCCCCTCGCGCCCGTCTGCTGCTAGCCCGCTGGCGTCCGCTCGCTCCAAAATGCCTGCTGCCCTGACGGAAACGCTCGCCCTCCTCGCCGATGCCACGCGCCTGCGCGTGCTCTTGCTGCTGCAGCAGCAGGAACTCTCGGTGGTCGAATTGCAGGAGATCCTCGGCATGGGCCAGTCGCGCATTTCGAACCACCTCGCGCACCTGCGCCAGGCGGGCCTCGTCCGTGACCGCCGCGCTGGAAAAAACAGCTACTATGCGCTGGGAGATGCGCCCGCGCTTCACGACCTCGCTCCCGTCCTAACCGCCGCCGCTCGCGAGATTCCCGAGGTGACGCGTGATGCGACCGCGCTGAAGGTCGCGATGAACAAGCGGAATGACCGCGCGCGCGAATATTTCAACAAGCTCGCGGGAAAGTTTGGCCGCACCTATTGCCCTGGCCGCACCTGGGAAGCCGTGGCCAATTTCCTGTTCCTCCTCGTGCCGGACTCGCTCGTCGTCGCGGATCTCGGGGCAGGCGAGGGGACCCTTGCGCAAATGCTCGCGAAGCGCGCGAAGAAAGTAATCGCGATCGATAACAGCGAAAAGATGGTTGAGTTCGGCGCGAAGCTCGCGAAGGAGCACGGTTTTACGAATCTCGAATATCGCCTCGGCGACCTCGAATCACCGCCGATTTCTGAAGGCACGGTCGATCTCGCGCTGCTGAGCCAGGCGCTGCACCACGCGGAACATCCGGCGCAAACGGTGAATGCCGCCTACGGAATCCTCAAACGCGGAGGGCGCCTGGTGATTCTGGATTTGCTTCAGCACCAATTCGAGGAAGCCCGCGAACTTTACGCGGACCGCTGGTTGGGTTTCAGCGAGGCGGATTTGCACGGCTGGATGGAGGCGGCCGGTTTCTGCGAGATCGAAGTGACAATCGTGGCCCGCGAGACGCAGGCGCCGAACTTTCAAACCGTCCTCGCGACTGGTGTGAAAGGCTAGCTGCCTACTCGGCAACCACGTCCACCTGCGTCCCGACCTTCACCTTCTCGTAAATGAGCGGCGCGATTTGTGCGGGCAGTCGGACGCAACCGTGCGACGCCGGGTAGCCGGGCAGAATCCCCACGTGCATTCCGACTGCGCCATTGAAACGGCAAAAGTACTTCATCGGCGCGCCCACATAGCGCGTGCCGCTCGGCGCGGAGTCCACTTTTGTCGAAATGCCCGCTCGCACTGTGCGGCCTTTGCGGTCCACGAAGTCGCCGTAGAGACTCGAACGGTGATCCTTGTCCTTCTCCAGGACCTTGAAACTCCCCGTCGGGGTCATCCCCGCGCGTTTTCCACTGGAAATCGGGGTGTCGATGTAGACTTGGTCGCCGACCATGAGGTAAGCCCGCTGTTTGGCGATCGAGACCAGCACCCGCGAGTTGTCTGGATTGATCACTCCCTCCAGCTTCTTGTCGATGACAGGGGCTTCCTGCTTTTTGACGAGATCCTTCGCCTTGCGCATCGGCGCGGCGTCCGCGCCGTGACTTTGCACAGCGCCCATGAGGAGCCAGCATGCGGACAAGATGCAGAAAACGGCGCGCGTCGGCTTCATTGTGGGTCGGTCTTGTAAAAAGGCAGGCCTATGGCGGGCAATGAGATAATCGCCCGGGGCGTTGCCAACCCAGTCCGACGGTCGTTAGAAGAATACGACTGTGAGGCTGCCTGCCCGCTCATTCGCGATAATTCCGCTCTTCTTTTTCTTGCTCCTGGTGATGGCCAGCAATCCGGTGGTCTTTGCGCAGAAGCGGAAGCAGCCTGAATTGGCGCCAGCGCCTCCGCCAGTCGTCACGAAGGAGGTCACGGCCACGGCTGGGGAGCCTATGGAGATCCCCCTCGGAATCCATGGCGCCCGCAGCAGGCAGCTCGAGTTCCTCGTCCGCACGCGGCCCAAGATTGGGAAACTTTCCCCCATCACCGCTACAGGCGCGAACTCGGCGACGGTGACCTATACGGCGCCCGCTGAAACCGACGCCACGGAGGACAAGTTTGCCTACGCGGTGCGCAGCGGCGAAGGGGTCTCCGCCCCTGGCACCGTGACGATCAAACTGATCGCCAAGCCCGCGTTGCCGGGCCGCCTGGAGGTCCCGGACCGGCTCTCTTTTCCGAGCACCGTTTTGGGAAGGGAGAGCGCGCTAAACTTTGAGATTACAAATCCGGGCAGCGGGCCTGTGATGGGTGAAGTGACGGTGAGTCCGCCATGGACGCTGGAGGGAAGCGCATCCTACCGGGTGGAGCCAAAAGGTCGCGTGGCGATGCGGTTCATTTTCCGACCGGACAAACCCGGCACTATTTCGGGCGATGTCGCATTCGGACCGAACCCAAGGAAAGTCACGTCCCTCTCGGGCGAGGGCAAATCGCCGGTGGACGTCAGGCCAGCGCGATTGAAGCTCGCGACTTCCGAAAAGGGACGCACCCGGACGGGCTCGATCGAGATTGAAAACGTCTCCGACGAGCCGCGGACGGTCGCGTTGAGCGCGGATGCCCGGCTGATGACGGAGAAATCCGTCGAGGTGGCGCCGCACTCGAAGGTGCACGTTCCGGTTTTTGCAGAGCCTGGGGATGGGAGTCATTTTCAAGACGTCGTGCGCCTCAGTGCCGGGGATTGGAAGGTGGAGATCCCAGTGGAGGTCGAAGCGCTGATGCAGCGACTGAAGCTCGCGTTAGACTCGCCAGCCGCCTTGCGCGGAGTGGCCGGTCAGCCTGCGGAGTTTCCCGTAACGGTGGAGAATGAAGGCGGGCGCGCAATCAGCGCAAAGCTCGCGGTAACCGCGCCGTTCAGCATCGGTGAGAGCCATGTGACCGTCGCTCCGGGCGAGAAGAAGCAGGTAAAAGTCAGCAGCAGCGCCGTCCCGGAAGGGGAGCACGCCGTGGAGATCAGCGCGGAGAACGACGCGCTGGTGCAGCGCATCAAGGTGCAGTTTGTCGCGACCGGAGTTCCGGCGCCCGCGAAAAACTCGCCGGCGCCGATGCCTTGGGTGGCTGCCAATGCGAACGCCGCAGTCCCGCCGAGCGCCGAGACCGAAGAGCCGGAACCACGGCGGGCGGAGCCTCCATCCCTTGCTTCCATGGGGCCGGCGGAGATCCCGAATCGACACGAGTTTCCGGCGGAGGACGTGACTTCAAACCGGGCCACGTTGGTTTGGCCGTCGAGCATTGAGTCCAAGGATCCTTTGGAAGTGCAGGAGCGTCGACTGATCATGACACCCAAGAAGCCGCTGCAGGTGAATTGGGTCCGAATCCCGAACGTGACATTTAGTGCGGAAGGGAAAACGAGGCGCGCAACGCTCGTTGGTCTTGAGCCTGCAAAGCTCTACACGGTACGCGTCGTCGGCAGCGGGCAGACTCTTTTTACCACGCAATTCGCCACAAAAGAGAAGCCGCCGTTCCTGCCGTTCGGTTGGAGAAGCATCCTCGTAACTGCACTGGCCGCAATCCTGTG
>CBHXZU010000357.1:0-6561 GCA_966125105.1 uncultured Prosthecobacter sp. | reverse complement strand
CAAGCCTTTCAGCACAGCGTGCAGGCCGGTAGAGCGGTCGATGTAGCTCTTATTCTTGTTGTCCTTCATGTATACGAAGGGCGCAAGGCGGGCATTGAGATTGATGCGTCCCGCTGTGGAGAGCGGCTCGCTGATTGCGTAGGGCTCGACAACCGGCATGGTGAAAAGATCCAGCAGGTAATGGTCGGCCGGGGCCTGCGCTCCTCGATGTCCGTTGCCGACTGGCGGAGCAAAGAGCAGGGTCTCCCACGGACGCCCAGCTTTCACGCCCGATGGCAGCGAGCCCAGCATTACCGCGGATGGGATAATGCGATTTGGAGAGAAGAAGTTCGATCCCACTTCGTCGTAGCCGCCGCCGCCGCGGAAGTACGGCACCGAGCCGCCGCCGGATGGATCGTCGTCCGCTTTGAACCGCACATTGCCTTCGTCCGCCTTGTTGATGAAGGGGCCATCCGTGTGCTTCGCGATGCCGCGATCAAAGTCAGGCACTCCGCCGGTCACGGACGGCACCCCGGAGGTATAGGACTGGGGAAGGTCGATCATCTTGTCGCGGTGGAGTTGACCAGGCACGAGGCGGCCGCTCGCACCTCCGGAAGAGGTGCTCGGACCACCCGGATAGACGCGTCCCCAGCTTGCGCGGAAATTGTGCACCTGCCGCGTGGTGCTGCCGTAGGCGTTCGGCGCGCCGGTGAAGGAATAGTGAGTCTCCGGCACGTCAAACCGCGCCATTTGATGTCGGATGTCGCCGCGCGTGACGCCGTTGATCTCCACGCTGCGCACCGCCATCTTCGACCAGTCATCGCGCACGTTGACGTTGTTATTTTTGTCGGAAAGCGAC
Organism: uncultured Prosthecobacter sp.; assembly: GCA_966125105.1. GTDB lineage: Bacteria > Verrucomicrobiota > Verrucomicrobiia > Chthoniobacterales > Chthoniobacteraceae > SXWH01. The sequence goes on along the minus strand of CBHXZU010000357.1, from coordinate 5,723 downwards.
TTGCCGACAACGTTGAAGATCCCCGCCGTGGTCGTGTTGTTTTGCGCGCCGCTAAACCGTTGCGGCACCTGCATGGTCAGCGTCATTGGCGGCTGACTGGGCGTGCCGAAGTTCACCCGGATTGTTTGGACTCTTTCGCCCGACCGAGGGTGAAATGGCGGAAGCTTTGGCGGCAGATTCGCATCCGGAATGTCCAGCGCGTAAAGATCGTACTGAATTGGAGCAGTGAGAATGCTGAAGGTCGTGGGCGCCGAGGTGGCAGAGGGCGCATCGACGAAAAACTTCTGCGAGATGAACGGGTATCGTGAGTAGTCGGTATTCGACAACGGGTTGTCGAACGAGTTGTTCACGAAGAACTGCTTCATCGAGCGCGTGCCCGCGATGGTTTTGACAAAGCGTAATTGGTTCGCAAATCCGCGCGTCGGCATCAAAAAGCGACCGTCCGGCCCGCGCCACGCATCCACTTCCACGAAGTTTGCGTTGTTCGCTCCGCGAAGGAGCTTCATCGGGATCGGCGCCTTGCCCGGATTGTTCGGTTTGAACATCAGTTCCGGCGCGCCGGGGACGTTCGAAACCGTGTAGGCATAGGCCTCTGAAAGCGCAGGGTAACCGATGGACGGCGTGAAGAATTCCGTCAGTAGGATGGCGCGAATCGGAATATCCTGCGGGCTGCTCCGAACCTGCGAGTCCAGTCCGGGAATGTCGGGACCGTCGTCCACGAAGAAGGCCAGGCCGGATTCGGAGACAGTGATGAACCGTCCAAACCCGCGGTTCTCCGCGACGCCGCCCGACATGCGAACGGTCGGGACCACCATCCCGGAGCCGAGGTTCGATTTCGCGCTTCCGCTGTACTTATTCGTGTCGCCTTCCACGAGGTTGTCGTAGCCGTACGTGAAGGCGAACGGGTATTGGGTGAAAGTCGTCGGAGGGAAGGGGAGACTCACCTGCTTGTTGCCGGTGTCGATCAGGTTGGTGCTGCGAATGTAGTCGAATATCTCGACGAGAATCTGGTCGCGATCCGCGCCGTACTTCGCGCTGAACGCCGCGTCCGTCCCCGGCATAGCTTTCGACGTCATCGCCTGCAGGTACTGGAAAAGCTGCTTGTTACGGCCGTTAGCGACCGGGTCGTTCGTGTTCGTTCGCCCGGCGAATTCGAAATCGTAACTCTGGCTCCATGGTTTGATCCGCGCGAAGTGATACACTTTGCCCGCGATCGTGGAGCAAAAGGCGATCATGTCGTCGTAGGCGCTGCGCCGATCCAGCGTGCCACTCGGCGGAGGAACCGTTTGATCGGCCATCGACCATACGGGGATGCGCGGCTTTCCGTAGAGATTCAGGTCCGAGGAACGCGAAGTTGCAGTGAGGAAGAAACGCAACCGCTCAAGAACGCCGGCGGGCGTCAGACCGAAGCGCGCTTGCAATTGGGCAACGGGCGCATCCTTCGTGGAGGGGCCGGGACGCCGCTCCGACTTGGGATCGCGAAAGACTCCGTAAAAGCCGCCGTCGGTGAGCGGCGCGCGATCCGGCCGGAACCAAAACTCATCCACACTGGCGAACAGGCGATCGCGCTCCGCGACGCGCGGATCCACGTTATTGATGCGAATGCCCGATGTGGGGTGAAAATAGAGGCGCCATGAGTTCTGCGAGCCGGAGACACTTGTGCCCACGCCGCCTGTGATCCGCGGCAGCAGGCGGAATAGCGACTCCTTGAATTCCTTGTCGGTCCATTCCTTGGGGAAGAGCCAGCGCAGGGCGGGACTGAGGTTGGTCGTTGCCGGGTGACCGGGATACCGCTGGAACTCGTCGCGAGCGGGCTGGGACGCCGCCAGATGAAGTGAATTGGCCGGGTCGTAAATGAGCTGCGCGTCACTGTCCACGGACCCAGCTTCCTGCCGCGTGCTCGCCATCGGTGTGTCCCAGAACGTGTTCTCCGCCGCCGTGTTTAGATTGATCTTCGAGCTTTCGTCGTCGGTCCAAAACGCCACCCGCGCGATCGGCGGGTTCTCTTTCGTTGCGCCCTGGATCACGCCTTCCGAATTGGCCGCGGCCACCGTGCCGTCGCGCATGTGGTAGAGCCACTTCACGCGCATGGGGAGATCCAGGACCTTGTTGCCGTTTTGATCGCGAGCGCCGGAGCGGTGCAGGATATTTGTGCAATAGAAACCCTCCACGCTTCCGTGGCCGGGCGCTGACGGCTCGGAGCCCATGGCGCTCGCTCGGTAATCTTTCCGCGCATACGGATCGACGATCGGGTAATGCGGGTGCACGTGGTCCTCATTCCCCGCGACCGGCGTGAATACGGGATCGTTGAGATTTACGTACGAGGAGTTGAGCGCTCGATCCGGGGCGCCGGGGTCGAAACCGGATTCCTCTGGCGTGCCGGGCCGGTAGTTTGCGGCGGACACCTGCATTTGCTCGCTCGAGTAGAGCTTGAAGACCTGAACGTCGCGCCCGGTGTTGTTGAAGGTGCGAATGACTCCCGGCTGGCTGGCCCAGCCGATGTCACCGTCCTCATTCTTCGTGGCCTCGCGGATCTGCGAGATTACGAGATTCACGGCGGATTCGAAAGCTTGCCTTGCTTCGAAGGTCGATGCGGCGCTGCGTTGCGCCGCGCGTTCGGTGGACACTCGCCCCATAAAGGCGACGAGCAAACCCGACATGAGGAGAAGGACGGAGAGGACGATTACCAGCGCGACGCCGCGCTGTGAGGAGCACGAGTTTGGGTGGAAGTGCGATCTCATTGGAGTAGACGGCTGCCGCTCCGTTGGGTGGCCCCGCGCGCATATGCGCGTGGGTGAAGGTAGAGCGGTGCTAAACAGGTCGCGGGGACGCCCGCGCCTCGCAAACAACCAACCTTTGCAAATTGGAAAGGTAACCTCAGGGCGCCGCCTGGGAGCGCCGAGCCCCAGCTCGGCTGCGCAGTCGCTCCCACGGGACTGCCGAGCGGGGGCTCAGCGTTCCCAGGCGCGCCTGCCGACCGAAAACCGCGAATCGGACCGGAGAGCAACGGTGGGCACGATGAGAAATCGTTTCACCCGTTCGCGCGAAAATAAAAAGCCCGCCTCCGATTTCGGAGGCGGGCCTGAACTGAAAAGCCGCGCTCTGTTTACTTGGCCGCGGCGAAGTTCGCCTCGGCCTGCGCCCAGTTCACCACGTTCCACCACGCTTTCACGTAGTCGGGACGGCGGTTCTGGTAGTTCAGGTAATAGGCGTGCTCCCACACATCGAGGCCGAGGACCGGCGTGCCGCCGCATCCGGCTGTCTCTCCCATGAGCGGGTTGTCTTGGTTCGCCGTGGAGCAGATCGCGAGCTTGCCGTCCTTCACGCAGAGCCAGGCCCAGCCCGATCCGAAGCGTCCGGCGGCGGCCGCAGCAAACTTCTCCTGGAACGCCTCAAAGCTGCCAAAGTCAGCGTTGATTGCTTCCGCGAGTTTGCCCACCGGCTTCCCCTCGGCGTTCGGCTTCATGAGCTTCCAGAAAAAGCTGTGGTTCCAGTGACCGCCGCCATTGTTGCGCACGGGGCCGCGGATCGATTCGGGCACAGAAGCGATGTTCTTGCACAACTCGTCCACGCTCTTGCTGGCGAGATCGGGCGCCGACTCGAGCGCCTTATTGAGGTTCGTGACGTAAGCGGCGTGGTGCTTGCCATGGTGAATCTCCATGGTCTTCGCGTCGATGTGGGGTTCGAGAGCGGTCGGAGCGTAGGGCAATGCAGGTAGTTCGTGAGCCATTGTCGTTGGGCGTTTGGTTGTTGGATTAAGCGTCCGGGTGAGAAGGACTAGTATGGGAAGAGGTCGAAAATTTGGCAAGTGTCCCGGACCATTTCACGGTCAGTGATATCGGCGCTCCTCCGAAACGTAGCTGCATCCGCAGGAATGCGGCCGGTCTCTTTTCGCCGACCGCGGCTGCGACCTTCAATGCGATCCTGACACCCCTCAGGAATTCCCTGATTCTCACGTTGCAAGAACATCATTCCTACATTCAATGCCGCGTGCTTTCAGCATGGGGTTCCACAGGATTTGGCCGTCGGCCGTGTTCGTTGTTTATCCCGCGTTCTTCATTGCGATCGTTTTTTGCGGAGAGGCGGCGGCGCAGCTTCACTGGACTTGGCGGAACCCGTTGCCGCAAGGATGTGATCTGACTGCGGTCACCCAAGCCGGCGGACACTTTATCGCAACGGGAGTCTCGGGAACGATCCTGACTTCGACAGATGGCACCAATTGGAGCCGCCAATCCACCGGGGACCAATAACGCTCTCCTTGCCATAGCCCATGGCAACGGCGTGACCGTGGCCGTGGGTGCGGCAGGCGCGGTCGTCCGCTCGCTCGATGGCGTCTACTGCCGTAAGGGCCGGCGCCGCATTGCCACTCTCGGCGCAACGAGCAGCCATCCCAAAAACGCCACGAGGCGGAGCTATTCCGCTCGTGACGTATCGGGCAGTCGCTCTACAAAATCAGCCTTACTCAGCCTTACGGCACTTCCAGGAGCCCTAGATTGGGAAAGGCCCACAGGTTGAACGAATCATTGCTCGGTTGGGGATGGAGCGGTGCTTTCACGCCGCCAATCCGTGCCTTCACGATCTCCTCGGCTGCAAACCCATAGCTCATCAGCGGATTTTCACCCGGCAGGAAAACTCCGCCAATCGTGATCGAGGCGATGCGCGCAACGAGCGATGTGTCACCATCGCCCAGTAGAAGATCGCCCACGCCGTACCCCGGCGCGCCGGTATCTTCGATGCCCGCCGCGATCGAACTCGCCACCCAATTCTTACCGACGGTGACCGTGCCGATCGAAGCATCGGCATTGGAACCAAAAGTCCCGGTGTAACCCGCGAGAACCAAGGCATGAGTCGCGCCGCCCTTGATCTTCAACGACCCGATCGCGGTATCAAAACCGCTCGTTGGTTTTGCGAGGTTTCCGATCGCGCTGATGATCACTGGTGAGATCTCCGTGCCGAAAATGCTGCCGCCGATTGACACCGCGCCGAGCGTGCGGGCGTGGATCCGCACGCTGTTGTTGATCAAATTGCCGTCGATTTCTTTTTCGGCGATTAATGAGCCTCCTATCGAGACACGCCCGATGGTTCCGACTGCAGAGATTCCAGCCGAGGAGTTTGCCGCCGCTGACACGTCGCCGCCAATTGAAACGGATGCGAGGTCGCCGTTCGATTGCAGATATCCCGACACCCCATTGGTCCCAATTAGCGAACCCAAGACCGTGACCTTTCCGATGGTGGCCCCCGTCTGCACGGAGGAGTTGACGATGTCGCCTTTCACCGCGAGCGAGCCTCTCTTCAACGGCGGCTGCAACGCCTCACCCAATTTCAGATCGGTGTGATAAACCTCTCCGATGGAGACCTTGCCTACGTTGCCTTTGACATAGATGTCACCGGCGGATGCCAGCTTTCCGGCGATGTTGAGGTTTTTGACGTGACCTTCAATTTCGATGGCGCGGAAATCTTCGGTGTTCGAAACGTTCCCTCCTACCTTGAATGAAGTCACGACGGTCCGATCGAATTCCTCCTGGTTGAAGACCTGCACGGGGGCGACGGAAAAACTCACCTGCTGCAGATCCGTCGCGATGAACACGGATCCGACTGGCCCCAGGACACGACTATTGCCGATTCCGTCGGGCAACGTCTGCCCTCCAGCCAGCCCCATGGAATTCACCGTGAGGCTCTTCAGGGAAATGCTTGTGGAATCCATGTCTCCACAGGTGATCCGC
>CBHXZU010000356.1:0-6574 GCA_966125105.1 uncultured Prosthecobacter sp. | reverse complement strand
TCGCTGCTGCTCTCGCGCTCGCCTTTGGTCTCCCCGCAACCACTTTTGCGCTCGGGATCCGAATTGCCGATCAGGATGCCCGTGCCACGGCTCGGGGCAATGCGTTCACCGCCACGGCGGATAACGCGTCCGCCATTTACTACAACCCCGCCGGCATCACCCAGCTCTACGAGACGGTTAATAAACCGCTTCCGCTTTCGCTTTCGACGGACGGGAAAAAGGCCGTAGTTCCTCAGGAAGCGCCGGTTGCAGACTCTGGTCTGCTCGCGCGTGCCGGCATCTACGGCATCACGCTCGAGACCAAGGTGAATCCGCTCGCGGCGGGCGCCCCGAGTTTTGACGCCAAGCGCGAGTGGCAATTCGCGCCGACCTTTTACGCCACCTACAAGGTCCCGAACGCCCCAGTCGTTTTCGGCCTGGGCATTTACGCGCCTTATGGGTTCGGCCTGGAATACCCCGAGGATTCGCCGATCCGCACCCTCGCGATCAGCGGTGAGATTCAATACATGTCGATCAACCCGGTGATCGCATGGCAGGTGACGGACACTCTGTCGGTCGCGGCGGGCGCCACGTTCAACTATGCCCGGACGGACTTGAAGCGGGGCATTCTCGCGCCGCACGATCGTTTCGAGTTTGCCGGTGATGGCTGGGGCGTCGGCTGGAATGCGGGCATCATGTGGAAGCCGCACCCGATGCACAGCTTCGGCCTCACTTACCGCAGCAAGACGGATGTGAACTTCGAAGGTTCTGCGGATACCCATTTCAACAGCTTCACCGTGCCCACGCCGTTTGGGCCGTTCGACGTTCCCGGCCAGGATACCAGTGAGCGGGCGAGCGCGGGCATCAAGTTCCCTCAGCACGTGATCTTTGGTTACAGCTTCCGCCCGACGCCCAAGTGGAATCTGGAGTTCAACCTGGATTGGACCGACTGGGACAACCTGAACACGGTTTACCTACGGAAGGAGAGCGGCGACGTCGCGCTGCCCTTCAATTGGGAGTCGTCCTTCTTCTACGAGTTCGGTTTGAGCTACAAGTTCGACAACGGGCTCGTTGCGAGCGCCGGGTACATCTACAGCGAAAACAGCGTGCCGAACGAGTCGTTTAGCCCCGTGGTGCCAGATTCCAATCGGCACATCTTCAGCGCCGGCTTGGGCGGACAATGGGACGGCTGGACCGTGGATCTCGCTTACCAATACGCATATGGTCCCGAGCGCGACATCCGTCAGGGCACCTTGGCTGACGGCAGCTACCAATTTGATAGTCACGCCATCTCGCTCAGTGTCGGATACAACTTCTAAACCCAGAGAGAAACCCGTTCTCCTCGTCGTCGATGACGAGGAAGGACCCCGCGCCTCGCTGAAAGTCGTTTTCAAGAACGAGTTCGAGGTGTTGCTGGCCGCGAACGGGAAGGACGCGCTCGAGATTGCGCGGGACCGGCACATTGACGTCGCCATTCTCGACATCCTGATGCACGGCATGTCCGGGGTGGATGTCCTTCGGGAGTTGAAGCTGATCGACGAAGGGATCGAGGTGATCATGCTTACGGCCTACGAGACGCTGGAAACAGCTCGGCAGGCCCTGCGGTTTGGAGCTCGTGAGTATCTCAACAAGCCATTCGACATTCCCACCCTTCGCTCGGTGACGGCCCGCGCGCTGGAAAAACGCCGGGCGAGTTCGGACTTGAAATCAGCGCACCAGCGTCTGGCGGAGTTGCAGACCGAACTGAACCGCAGCGCGAGCGCGGGAGAATCGGCCGCCAACATTGTGCACGACCTCAACAATCCGCTCGGCGTGATCAGCGGATTCGTCGAGTTGCTGAACCGGCAGGTGCAGGACGTGGCATCGCTGCAAGGGGATGAACTGGAGATGATGCGGGGCAGCCTGGCGCGGGTACAATCGCAGGTGCAGCGTTGCCTGGAGATTTCGCGCCGCTATTTGGGCGCAGACAGAGCCGGTTCACCGGGTGAGGAGCGCGCTCCCGTTCACGAGGTGTTGGTGGACCTCCACGAGTTGCTGCTGAAGCACCCCAGCGCCACAAACAACACCTTCGTCGTCCAGGAACCGCCGCGCCCGCTCTTTGCGGCAATGAATGGGTCCGACTTGCTCCGGGTGTTGCTCAACCTGGCGACCAATGCGTTGCAGGCGTCTCCGCAATCGCACCGTGTGGAAATTGCGGCCGAAGTCCTGCCTCCCAACCACGAAATCTCGGGCTCGGCAAACACGGAAACCGAGCGGTTCCTGGCGAAAGACACCTTCGATTCGCGAAATCCCTTGGTGGGTATCACAGTGCGTGATGAAGGAGAGGGGATGTCGTCCGATGTCGTGCGCCGGTTGTTCGACGAGCGATTTTCCACGAAGCCAGCAGGCCAGGGGCATGGTCTGGGACTGGGTAGCGTCCGCGATTTGGTTTTCGCGGCCAAAGGGGCAGTGAAGGTGAGCACCGCGAAGGGGAAGGGCAGCACCTTCACGGTTTATATCCCGGCGAAGAACTGAGCTGAGACCTGGGCCCGCATAGGGGCTGCAAGCGAAATGAAGCGATCCTCCGCCAAAGCTGGCGCAAGCACGCTTGCTCCGTAGCACGGCTCGCCAGAGGGGGCCAGGCGAGCCATTCAAAACGAACCCGGCTCAAAGAGATGTGGGAGTGGATGGAGTGCGGCAGCTGCGCACGGCGATTGCCATAAGAGGTTCGATTCCGGCGCTGCGTGTTTCGTCGCATTCGGGGCGGTGGCTGATTGCCCAGCTTACCCAGGGCGTCGCTCCACTGCCATTAAGTTAAGCAGAGCCGATACGCGTGAAAAACTGAGTCATCCTGAGAGGGCCTAAGCGACTGAACGACCCCGCTCCACTCGCAGGAACCACTTTAATTTCAAAATTCACCCCGAACAACCTCTCCACGGAATTTGGTGTTCTTGAAGGGCTCGGGGTCCTTCAGTCGCTTGAAGCTCCATCAGGATGACGGACTTTGTCACCCAACTTTTTCGCTTAACTTAATGGCCGTGGAGCGTCGCTCATACTTCGCTGTGCCCCGGGGCTACCTCATAGCTGGGCCTTCGGCCCGTCGCAGCCTCCATACCTGCCGCGGCGGGCCAAAGGCCCAATCGCATGCCAGCCCAGCGATGTAGAATGGAACGCCAATGCCGTTCTGGCGAACCGCGCTACGGCGCGAGCGTGCTTGCGACGGCTCATTTTGCTGGTGACGCAACAGGAGTGGAGTTGCTTGGGTTACCGTCGTTAACCGAGCGACGCCCCAGCGGCGGCCTTCAATTGACCGCACCCGGCTGCCACATCGATTCCCCGACGCTGGCGGATCGTGCTGGGGATGCCTGCCTCGCCGAGCACTGCCTGGAAAGCGTATGCCGCTTGCGCGGCGGTCGCCTCACCGGTGAATCCCGATGTCGGGTTCAGCGGGATCAGGTTCACGTGCGCGTAGATGCCGGATAAAAGTCTCGCGAGCTCCGCCGCCTGCTCTCGCGAATCGTTTTGCCCGGCGATCAGGGTCCATTCGAAAAAGATCTTCCGCTCGGTCTTATCTACGTAGTGCCGGCATGCCGCCATGAGCTCGGCGAGCGACCAGCGACGCCCGGCCGGCACGAGGCGGGCGCGATCGGAGTCGTTCGCCCCGTGCAAACTGACCGCCAGGTGATATGGGCGACCTTCGTCTGCCATTCTCCGGATTCCCGGAACGAGCCCGACCGTGCTGATCGTGATTCGTCGCGGGCCGATATTAAGTCCGCGGGTATCGCTGATGATTTCCAGCGCGGTCATCACGGAGTCGTAGTTATGCAGCGGCTCGCCCATGCCCATGAGCACGAGATTGCGGAGTTCGCCATTGGCTGCGGCGCGTTGCGCGTGGCGGACCTGCAGCACGATCTCGCTCACTCGCAGGTGACGCGTAAATCCCATCTGGCCTGTCGCGCAAAACACGCAACCCATGGCGCAGCCCGCTTGAGTGCTGACACACGCCGTATTGCGGCCGGTGTAGCGCATCAGCACCGCTTCGACCGTTTCGCCGTCTTCGAGACGGAGCAGGAACTTTCGCGTCAGCTCATCGGAACTCCGCGTGAGTAGCGCCTCCGCGGGAGCATTCAGCGAGAACTCACCTTCGGGGCCGAGCGCCTGGTCAAGCCATCGCTGAAGCGGGGGAGTAAAGGTCGCGCGCATGGCTGCGGGATCAGAATTTCCCCGATACATGGACCGCCAAAGCGCGGCTGCGTGCACCCGCCGCACGCCCGCTTCTGCGAGCACCGACTCCAATTGACCAAACGTAAGATCGTGCAGGGATGCGCGATACTTCGCTTTCGGCATGGTCATTTTAGAGGAAGGCATTGCCGCTCAATCGAACACCGGTTGCCGCATCCGTCGAGTCGCTCTTTCAACCTCGCCGCCGCATGCCCCTGAACCGGGAATGGATACACCCACGAGCGAAAGTCCGCGCGATGCACCGTTTGATATGAACGGAAAAATTCGCATTTGCTGCGCCGCGTGTGGCTTAGCGCTCTTTGGGCTCACCGGTTGTGAAACGACGGAAGAAACCCCGGCAGTTACCACGACCACCACGACCCACACGAGGGAAGTGCGCACGCCGGCGGCTACCACGGAAACTCACGTCATCCAGACGGAATAGAAGCACCAGGTTTCCCCAACTTCTTGAAGAGGAGCGGCACCCACGCGCCGCTCCTTTTTCGTTGGGCCCACGCTCGCGGCCCGATTTCCACCGGCGCCAATGTGCTTTTCACGTCCGGCAGAATTGCTACTCCGCAGGCGTGTCTGACGCATCCCGCTCTACCATTCCTGCGCCCGAGGGGCTGATCTCGAACCCGGCCGAACTCCAGCCCACCACGCCATGGAGTGAGACGCAATGGGCGTGGACGAGCGAAGAAGCGCTCATCTCGCACACCGCGACTCCGCGACTGTGCGTAGCCACGCTCCTACCCTTTAAAGACAGGCAGCCGGACTGGGCCGGCTTTGCCCGGTGCATTCGCTGGATGCAGGAAGCAGCGGCGCGTTATCACGTGGAGATCGCCTTCGTGCTCAATGCAGACACGGGCTACATTTTCGACCTTTCCCCGGAACTTTACGGCGAAGTGCTGCGACGCTTCCGCGCTGAGTTTCCCGAGCAGAAGTTCATCGCGGGCGTGACGGCGCGTGGCGCGGAGAACGACACGCAGTTTAAAGCGGAGCGTTATCGTCCGCTGCTGGACCTCGCGCAACAGCACGACAATTGCGAGGTGATGATTATGACCTCGCGCCTGCTGAACGTCCTCGATCCCGAGCGTCGGCGCGATGCGTATTACCAAATCGCGGAGTTCATCACCCGACCTGCGCTGGTGCATGCGCTCGAGCCGGCATTCGTTCCGTGGGCGACACCCTATGAGCCATGGCTGCTGTGGCAGCTTGCGCAGCATCCGAAGTTCGTCGGCGGGAAAGTGAGCACGCTCGACGAGCCGCATTTTCTTTATTGGTCGGCGATGTCTCGCAATCTCGGTCTCGATTTCACCCCGCACAGTGGCGACGACTTTGGAATCTGCACGGCGATCAAAATGGGGCTGCCGCTGCTCATCGGTGCTGGCGCGAGCGCGGCACCGCTGATTTGCGCCGCGATGGATATGTGGCGCGATGACCGCGTGCCGCAGAAGGCGTTCCCGACGGGCAAGGGCTTCGACACGCGGGTCTACAAGGTCTTCGAGGCGCTGCAGTCTTTTGAGGACACGATCTTCCGTCTGGATGCGAAGGGAAGTGCCGCCGCTTACAAACACAGCACGGCGCACGCGCTGCATTTGCTCGGTCTGCTCGAGTCGCCGGAAGCGCACCCCGATTGCCGCGATCTTCGCGGCGAAGACGAAAGCGCGCGCATCGCGGAAGCGCTCGTCCGCCCGCTGCGCATCGCCGACCGCCTGGCGATTCCCGGTTTCACGCGCGCCCGGTAAGCCTGCATCCCAATTCGACAAGGGCGCGTGAATGCGCTCTCTTTGCCGCGAATGCCGCACTGCTGCGATAAACATGCACCCGACCACGCGATGACCCGCGCGCTGGAGGAATTGCATGCGCACGGCATGCGCGTGACGGAGCCGCGCAAGGCAATGCTCGGCATTCTCACGCGGGAGCACGGACCCTTCAGCGCGGAGGAACTGCATCACAAGCTGAAGGGAAAGGGCTGCGACGTGGTGACGGTGTATCGTTCGCTGCAAGCGATGGAGGAAATCGGGGTGCTGCGCCGCTGCGACTTTGGCGACGGCACCTATCGCTACGAGATCAACCACGGTGAGCATCACCATCATCACATTGTCTGCCGAGTCTGCCGCAGCGTGGAGGTGCTGGATCGCTGTGACGTCGGCAAGCTGGAGCGCCTCGCCCGGGAAAAGGGCTACGACAACATCAGCCACACGCTGGAGATCTTCGGCGTGTGCCCGAAGTGCGCGAAGAAACGGGCCGGGAAGAGCGGTAGCTAGCGCAGTGGCCCTCGGTATTTGCCTGCGTTCGATGCAGGCTTCGTTAGGGTGATGGGCGGTCCCAACGTGGAAGAAAATGACCTCGGACCGACGGTCCGCGGTCCCAACGTGAAAGAAAATGACCT
>CBHXZU010000355.1:0-6575 GCA_966125105.1 uncultured Prosthecobacter sp. | reverse complement strand
CAGAATGGTAGCCGCCGCGACGGCGACGTCGCTTTCCGCCTTTGTGCGTGAATCCAGGATGATGTCGCGAAGGTCGGGGCTGAGCGCGCGTTTGATCAGTGACGGATCGGCGAATTGATCGCTCAGCGCGCGCGGACAATCCGGAACCTTTTTCGCCAACGTTTCGATGATCACTGCATGGCCGCGCGCCAGCAGGCGGTTGAGGTTCCCGTATTCGTCGTAAAGCTGGTTGTAGCGGGAAGGCGCGAGCACCTCGACGACGCTGTAGACTCCCTCCGTCTCGCGGATCGCTGCCGCCAATTCGCGAATGCGGGCGTCGCTCGTGATGCGCTTGCTGTCCATCACACCGGCCTGCATGAGGGAGCGCGTCGTCTCGGCATCCGTGTAGGCGCCGGCGATTACGAGCGGGCCAAAGAAGTCGCCCTTGCCGCTTTCATCGATGCCGAAGTGCGGCTCGAACATCTGCGGGTTGTGCAACTCTTCGTAGCCGAGCTTCGCTTCCCCGAGGATTTCCGGCTCGAGGGTGAAGCGGATGAAGTCCTCCGTGCCACGCCCCTGGATGACCGCCTTCGGCCCCTTTTCGTAAACGGCGACCGTCAGTTTATCTTTCTGCGCGAAGTAGAGCGTGTATGGACGCGTTTCGAACTTCCAGCCGCGATCCGTCAACAAGGCGCGCAGCTTTTGCGCCTGCGGCAACGTGAGCGGGGTGGTGTGCAGCGTGAGCTGTTTCGGTTGATCGTCGTCCTTCTTCTTCGGCATGCGGTCGCGGGAATGTGCGTCAGCGCCGCGATTGTGGAAAAGCAAATCGGCGACGGGCGACGAAGATCCGCGCGCTTGCGGTGCGGGACAAATTGCCCCGCGCCGCCGATGCCGGAGGGCATCACAGCATGTAGCTGTCCCCGTTTACTCCCCGAGGTCCAGCCCGCCGCCGCCGCTGTCTTCCTTGTAAACCGTATCCACCGCGAGGCCGGCCGCGAGCAGGAGCACCGCCGCCGCGGGATTCGGCTCATGCAGGGAGACCATGTAGTTATCCGCCGAGGTAAAGAGCTCTTTGCCGAAACCCGACCACTTGCGTGTGATCACGCCGATCTCGGTGTCATTTGCCGCGAGGAACTTGAAGTTCCAGCTCAGCCAATTGCCTTTCACTTTCGCCACCTCGGTGCCGGATGCGTCGAATACCGCGAATTTGCCGCCGATGGTGAGCAGCCGGGTCTTCAGCGTGCCGATCAGCGAGCCGTCGCCGCCGCGAATCTCCACGGTGGGGCGGAAAAAGGAAAAGCCGCGAACAAGCGAGAACGCGATGGGGCCATGGATGTCGCCGCCTTCGTGCACATCGATTCGCGTCGGAAGCATGCGCTTGTTGAGGAAAAGCCCGCAGACGATGTTGAGGAAACCCTTCTTCTCCTGCGCGATCGCGATCTGCTCCTTCGTCTCCGGATTAAAGATGTCGTAGGTGCCGGTCATCTTGAAGACGCCGACATGCTCCTTGATGAAGTAATTGGATAGCGCGGGAATCATTGGAAATTGCGGGCCGAGCAAGTAACGAGCCTGCGTGCCCCGAGCCAATCACCAATCTGCGCTTTCCACGGATATTCGCCGGCTCCTCGTTTCATGGTTTCGTGACGCCGCCCGCGACCTGCCGTGGCGCCGAACGCGGGATCCATACGCGATTCTGGTCTCGGAACTGATGCTGCAGCAGACCCAGGTGGTCACTGTCATCCCCTACTTCGAACGCTGGCTCCAGCGATTCCCGGACTTTCCCACGCTCGCCGCAGCGGACGAGCACGATGTGCTGAGCCTCTGGCAGGGACTGGGCTATTACAGCCGAGCGCGCAATCTGCACCGCGCCGCGAAGCACGTGACGGCGCATCACGGCGGCGCGCTCCCCGCGGACGCCGTGGCCATTCGCGCGCTGCCAGGGGTCGGACGCTACACCGCCGGCGCCGTGGCGAGCTTTGCATTCGATCTCCCCGAGCCGCTGGTGGATGCAAATGTCGCCCGCGCGCTAGCTCGGCTGCTCAACCTGCAGGAACCGATCGATTCCGCCGCTGGGCAGCGCGCCTTGTGGGATGCCGCGACCGCGCTCGTGCCGGAAAAAGGCGCCGGGGAGTTCAATGGCGCGCTGATGGAACTTGGCGCCATCCTCTGCACCTCCCGCGGCCCGAATTGCCTGCTTTGTCCGATCCGCAAGCACTGCGCGGCGCACCGGGCAGGGACCATTGAGACGGTTCCGCGCAAAAAGCCGCGACGCAAAACCGTGCTGCTCGACGAGCCATGCGCGTGGATCCTGCGCAATGACTGTGTGTTGCTGGAGCAACAGACCGGTTCTCGCTGGCGCGGGCTGTGGAAGCTGCCAAAGCGCAACGGAACGCGCGGCGATGGAAAGCCCCTAGTCACCCTCGATTATCCATTTACCCACCACCGGGTGACCCTCGCAGTCTACGCCGGCGAGGCACCTTCGACGGTCGCCGAGAACCACGCGTGGCACGATATCTCGACCCTCCAGGAACTCCCCCTCGCCGCCCCGCACCGCCGGGCATTGGACCAGCTGCTTGGGCCTGAAAACCGCTCATGATTTAGCCTCAGAGAAACCGCGCCGGCTCCGCAATTAAATCCCTGCGTTTCATCCGCCACCGCGCATCCGAGCGGGTGAACGTGTCCCAACGAGTGGATCTGCCGATATAACTAGAAAAGGCGGGATCTGGGCACGGATGCGAAAGTCCGAGCACAGCGCCTTCCAAAAACGAACTCTTGTTATGCACATCCGGATTTTCGCAATCGCCACTGCACTCACGCTCGCATGCGTTCTCACGCCATCCGCTGAGGCTGCAAAGGGCGGGAAGAAGGAAAAGCGCGCCGAACGCCAGGCCGCCATGATGCTTGGCCGCTTCGACCGCGACGGCAGCGGCACGCTCGATCAGAAGGAAGGAGAACGGGCAAAGCGCCTCTTTGCCGCGCTCAAGCAGCTCGACACAGACAAGAACGGCGAGTTGTCCGATTCGGAAATCGCTGCGGCCAAGGTGGAGAAACCGAAGGACAGAGCAGGCAAGGGCAAGGCGGCGAAAACTCAATAAGCTCGCGGCGGTTTACTTACCGCGAGAAACCGGCGTCTGTGCGGAGGCAGGTTGCTGTTGCACCCAGCGCAACGCGGAGAGTTCTCCCTCCGTTTTGAAACGCGCGAAGTAACCTTTCCACAGCGTCGGCTCCGCATAGACCCGCGTGGCTTGCTCCGCGAGGGATTTGGCTTCGTCGCGCAGCGCGTCCAATTCGCCGGAACGCGTTTCGGCGGTTACTGGGAGAGGGTTTTCGCCGGTCTTCACCACGACGTCCAGGGCTCGACGCTCGAGGCTGATTCCAACCAGTTGCCCGATCAAAAGCCGGGATGCCTCGGGCGTTTGAAACATCTGGCCGAGGCCATAGAGCAGCTGTGCGGAGTCGCGGATGGCCGCGGTGTTTTGATTTGCGATCTGCTCATCGACATAGGCCTGGAGTCCGCGCGCGGCATTCGTCGCTGCCTGCAAGTGAGGGAGCGACTGGGTGAAATAGGCGATGCTTTCGGCACCGAACTCCCCTGCTCCGGATTGCAGCGCCAGCTCGCGCAACGCTGCTGCCCGCTCGTTAAAGTAAGTGTAAAATCCGGGGCGCTTCAGCGCTTCCTGCAATTCAGCGACGGCATCTTGCGGGCGAGCATCCTCGAACATCTCCGCGGCGGAGAAGATCCACGGCAGAGGATTGTTCGGATCCGCGGTTTTGAATCGCTCGATAAGGGGCGCGCGTTCTTCCTTCGGCGCATCCGCCAGGGCGACGTAGAGAACCGCGGGATTCTTCGGAAACCGCTCAAGCGCTTTTGCGAGAACTCGACGATCTCCGCTGGCCGCGAATACTGCGAGCAGGTTGTAAGCATTCGTCCCCTTCTTCTCGAGGAAAGCGTCGCTATGCGCTGCGAGCGGCTTGATGTCGTCAGGCGAGAAACCGCGAAGTTCTTCCACCTTGCCGTCCGCGGTCCTCACGATGCGGTGCGCTTTCTCGGTCGATTCAATCGACGGATCCTGCGGAGGCTCACTGAGGGAAGCGCCGGCGCTCGCCTGGGGCGTGCTGTCCGCGCGCCCACTCCGCGGGACTTCATTTCTGATTGTAATATAAATCACCGCCGCTGCCGAAATGAGCAGCACCGGAAACAGGACACGTCGCATGAGTGATACCTTAGCCGCGCATCGGCCCGCCGCAACGAGCGGACCGTCCCCTCACTTCCCGCTGATCCAATCGATCGGAAAACGCGCGAAGACGATGCGGCCGTAGTTGTCGGCCTCGAACAGGCAGCCCACCTGCCCATCTGCGAGCCTGGTTGGAACACTGTAGGCGAAGCCGCCAGGATACAGTTCGCGTTTCGTGGGCCAGGTCGCCCCGTCGTCCAGGCTGAGGTAAACCGTGCCGTGGTCGCGCTTGAGGCTGTCCGGCCCGGTGTGGATGAGGCGCCCCTTGCCGCTCCCATCATCGAAGGAATAGCGCAATGTGCCTGCCATGCAGCTCGGGTCCTTGATCTCCGGCAACTCCGCAACCGGCGACCAGGTCTGGCCACCGTCCTTGCTGATGGAAGTGCGGCGCACTTTGTTGCCGGCGAACTGGCGGCTGTTCAGACGGACCGATCCGTCGCTGAGCTCGACCATTTGCACCTCGTTGATCTGGCTTCGCTCGCCGCCTTTTCCATCCGGGACCATGGCATTGGGAACGTCCGCGCCATATTTCCAGGACTTGCCGCCGTCGTCGCTGAACACGGCGAAGTTTTGCCACTTGCCGTAGGGGCCTTCATTGAACGGGAAGATGAGCCGCCCCTTGTGCGCGCCGCGCGTGAGCTGAATACCGATGCCAGGACCGCTCGCGATCGTTGTGGCGCGTTCGGGACGCTTCGTCGTCGCGGTGACATCCTGCGGCTTGCTCCAAGTGACGCCGTCATCATCGGAAGTGACGAGCAAATTGCGATAGATGTCCGGGCCGTCGAGTCCGGTCGCCGTGTTCTTGCTGTGTTCTTTCAGGTGGCCGGGGATGCGCTGGTAGATCAGGAAGATGCGACCGCTCGATTGATCCTGCACAACCGTCGGATTGTTTAGCGAATTGGCGCCGTCTTCGTGGATGACCTTCAACTCGCTCCACGTTTTTCCGCCGTCGGTGCTGCGCTTGAAAACGATGTCGTTCTCCGCCTGGTCGGTCGGGCGCATGCGACCTTCGGCGAAGGCGAGGACGGTGCCCTTGTTCGTGACGAGCACCGCGGGGATGCGAATGGATGCGTAACCTTCCTTGCCGGACGTGAAGACATCCGTGAATTCTGGGTCGGCGGCAAAGGCGGCGAGCGAGCACGCGAAAAGCGCGGCGGCGGTGAGGTGTTTCATGAAATCCAATCGAAGAATCCGAGTCCCTGGAGGTCGGCGTGCAGCCGCGTTTGCTGCTCGGCGGAAAGCGCGCGATTGGGAAGGCGCGGCGGCCCCACGGGGACTCCGAGCAATTCCATCGTGCCTTTGGCCGCACCCATATAGCCGTAGCGAGCCAGGAGTGAAATGAGCCGTGTGCTCCGGTGCTGCAGTTCGCGCGCTTCATCGAGCTCGCCGCGCTCGAAGGCGAGCATGAGGCGCAGGTAAAGCGGCGCGGCGAAATTGAAACTGCTACCCACTGCGCCCTGCGCGCCCGTCGCAAGCGCGCTAAGCATCCACTCATCGATCCCCCACGGAATATCCCAAGGGCCGCCCTGCAGTCGCAGGCATTGCAGGTAGGCCATCAAGTCGGGGTTCGTGAACTTGAGACCCACGAAATTCGGAATCGTCTCCGCGGCGCGGGCGAGAAACTCGGGCATCGAAAGCGAAACGCCCGTCATCGCCGGGATGTCGTAGTAGTAGAAGGGCAGCGACGGGACGGCGGACGCTATTTCGAGGCAGCAAGCAATGAGATCGTCGACGTTCTTCGGCTTGAAATACGAAGGCGCGAGCGCAGAGACCGCGATGGCGCCGATTTGTTCTGCGTGGACCGCAAGCTGGCGGGCGTCAGCGAGCGAATTGGAGCCGACATGCACGACGACCTTCAAATCGCTGCCCTTTACCACTTCGCCCCAGCGCTGCGCGACGGCACGCCGTTCCTCGAACGTCAGCGCGCTGCTTTCACCCGTCGTGCCGCAAATAAAGACGAGATTCACCCCGGACTTTGCAAGGTGCTGCGCCTGCTTCTCGATCGCGTCAAGACGCAGCGACCCGTCGCCGTGAAATGGAGTGTGCGTCGCGGCAACCAAGCCATGGAGAGGATGAACGGGTTTCATGTGGCAAACTTCATTCGGCATGCCGTGGCTTGATCATCAGCACAAGCACGATGGAGACGATGGCAGCGAAGGCAAATATGCTGAAGATCGCGTCGAGCGGGATGTGACGATCCCGCATCGCGCCAAAACTCCAGTCGGCCACCCCGCCGCAACTGATGCTGACAAAGTTCATGATGCCGTAGCCCGTGGCCCGCTGTTCCGGGCCGGCGACCTGGCACAGGATCGGCATGTTATTGCAGTCGAAGAACCCCCAGCCCACGCCGAAAATGATGAG
>CBHXZU010000354.1:0-6575 GCA_966125105.1 uncultured Prosthecobacter sp. | reverse complement strand
TTCTTCGCGACTTGCCCGGGCGTTTGCCTGGATATGACGCAGCGGATGTCCTTCATCAAAAACTCAACGCTCGATCAGCCGGATGTCCGCTTCCTCTCGATCTCGACCGATGAAAAGGACACGCCGCAAGTGCTCAAAGAATACGCGGAACAGCACAAGGCAGGGGACCGCTGGTTTTTTGTCACTGGGGAAAAGCTGAAGGTCTTTCAGCTCAGCGTGGACGGGTTCAAACTCGCGCTCGCGGATGCGGAGGGCGTGGACGTGAAGGAGAAGTTCATTCACAGCACGAAGCTCGTGCTGATCGATCGCGAGGGTTGGATTCGCGGATATTACGACGGCGTTGGCGAGAAACGGGCGGCGGAAGCTGAGCGCCTGATTGCTGACGTCAAACGACTGCAGGCTGAGAAATGACAGTCTCTGATTTGCCTGGGCTGAATGCCTGCCTGAACGGTCTGGCGACGATGCTCCTCGTGGTCGGGATGATCGCCATCAAGCGCGATCGCAAATCGCTGCACGGCTATTTAATGGGCGCGGCGTTTGTGACGTCGTGCATTTTTCTCGTGAGCTATCTGACGCACAAGGCGCTCGTGCGCGGAGTGCACACGCCGTTTACAGGTGAAGGCTTTTGGCGGCCGGTGTATTACACGATGTTGTGCTCGCACATCGTGCTGGCGATCGCCGTTCCGCCGATGGCGATTATCACGATGCGGCACGCGCTGGCCGCGCGGTATGAAGCGCATCGGCGCCTGGCGAGGTGGACGTTTCCGATCTGGCTGTATGTGAGCATCACGGGCGTGCTCGTTTACTTTTTCCTCTACCGGTGGTTTTTGCCGAGGTAGCGGATTGTGCAGCGGGGTAGCGCAGTCGTAGGCGATTGGCTTTGCGCAATTCCCGTCTGCACCAGCGAGCCGCGCGATTGCGTCGACTGTGGGACCAATGGTTGCCGATCGTGGGCGTCGGAACGCGTTCGCGAGCGTCGGAACGGGAATTCAGCTCCGGCGGAAGGACGATCGTGAGTGAAAGTACGCGATTCGTGGCACGCGACATCTCTTTCGGGAGCGACGGGAGGTGTTTCGGGAGCGATGGAACGTCGATTCAGGTCCGTCGGAACGTGGAATTCATGCGACGGAGCGGGGTTCGCGGCACGCGACACGTGTTTCGGAAGCGTCGGAGCGTGTTTCGGGCGCGCCGAACGAAATAGTGACCGCACTGTAATGGAGGGTCATGTTCACGGTAGAGAGCACGTTGTGATTACGTTGCCGATCGGAATGCGCGGTTACTCCGTCGGGGGATGCTGCGAACTGGTGAATGATGACAAACGGCCAGCAGGTTCCGGGAGTTCCGCTGGACTTCCACGTTGTGTGCGCGATCAACGGGCTACGACCGCCGTCTCGTTCCACATGTGAAGCGATCAGCGATGCGGGCGAGGTTTCGGCACGGGAGATTGAAGTCCGGTATGCAGACTTCTTTTCGGGCAGATTCTATTTCGCAGGGCTGAGCAGCTTTTGCGTCAGCCACTCGAACATGGCCAATGGCGCGGGCGGCGTTTTTCCGTCGCTGGTGTGGCGGTAGACGCATTCGACTCCGAGGGCGTCCATTTTCTCCTTCAAGATGTGGCCGAACTTTGGATGGTGGATCCCAGTGCCGGGCGCGGATTTTTCGGACAAGGGGGCATCAGGCTCGGAGTAGAGCATGAAGACTGGCGGGTCGTCTTTGGTGAGGTGATTGAGCACCGTGGCGTCGTGAGCCAGTTTGCGGACTTCGGGCTTCTGCAGATCGTCGGGCGATTGGAGCGCGTAGAAGGGTTTGAAGGCTGGATGTTCCCACGCGCGGCCGCCGAGCCATTCCTTGATTTGCAGCGGGTCGTAGCTGGTCTGCCCGCCAATGGAACCCACGCACGTCACTCGCGTGGATTCGCGTTCCACCGGGTCAGTGCTGTCGGCTTTTGCGAGGTCATCGTGAAAGCCCACCCACATCGAGATCCCTGCGCCCGCGGATCCGCCAAACGCGCCGAGGCGGCTGGGATCGATTTTCCACTCGGCTGCTTTTGAGCGGATGAACTGGATCGCTCTCGCGCCGTCGAGCATTGGGGCGGGGTAAGGGGCTTGCGTGGTGTAGCGGTAATTGATGCTCGCGAAAGAGATCTTCGCGTTGAGGCAGGCGCTCAGCACGTTTGGATCGAGGGCGCGTTTGTCGCCGGCGACGAAGCCGCCACCGTGGATGAAAACAAGCACCGGCGTGGGTTGCTCGGACTCGGCGCGGTAGAAATCGAGGACGTTTCGATCGCTCGCACCGTATTTCACATCGGCATGTGTCGGCGCCGGCCATGGAGTGCGTTGCGCGAGTTGCGGAAAGCGGAGCTTGTTTCGAAGCGCGCGGGCCTCGTCGATGGTGAGCGCGCCGTCCTTGTTAGTGTCGGCTTCCGGGGATCGTTTCAGGAGTTCCGCGAGCCGCTCAGGCGAGAACTCGGAAGGAGTTCGCGCATTCGCCGCGGAGGGTTGCTGGGCGTTGAGCGTGAGAGTCAGGAGGCCGAGCGAGGCTGCGAGGACAGCGCGAAGGTTCATGGGATTGCCGCGAGTGAAATGGGATCGTCGCGTGAAGTCGCGGCAAATCCGCGGCGGGTTCATCGCGATTACCTCACCGCGTTCCTCTCACGCCGGCCGATCGGTCATGAACGGCTGTCTGCCTTGTACGCCTTGCAATACTTGTGCGAGTCCGGGACGGGCATTGGGTTCGCGAGGTCGACGTCGTTGCGCGTTTTGTTGCGGCCCCAGGCGAAGATGCGCTCGAAGAGCGGGAGCCATCGGCTGCCTTTGATCTGGGCGAGGAAATACTCTTCGTGCTCCTTTTCCTTGATGCCCATGTCGTAGAGCATCTGGTCGTGCTCATCGATGCCTAGCTCACGAAAGTAGCGCATCATCACGAAGTATTCGCACACATTCCCGCTCTCGAGTTTGCCCGCGAAGAAGTAGGGCATGAACCGGCCGATGAAGTAGCAGGCAAACGCGATGCCTTTGCCGATGCAGTGGCACCGGAACTCCTGCCAACGCGAAATCGGCACGTCGTATTTTTGCATCAACGCGAGGACGTTTCGCCGGTGGTGCCACTCGTCTTCTTCGATTTGTTTTACCGCAGCCTTCGCCTCCAGATTCCGAAGCGAGCCCGCGTGGCCGACGTAGGCCAAGGCGGCAGCTTTCTCTCCGGAGTATGCCCTCTGCAGAAGAGTCGCGAGAGCGGGATGCGGCAGTTTCATGAGTCGCGGCTCAATTTACAGGGTGGCGGAGATCTGTCGTCGGCAAAGTGATTGATCCTAGGCAGCGGCGCAGTTTGGCCGGCGCCGCGATTCATGCTATTGAGCTTCACCTTGGCACCAGAGAAGGGTTTACTGGGCCGCGGGCATCCAAAGCGGTTGCTTCCGCGAATTAGCCCAGCCGTTTCCAAACTCATCCCGGCACTCACCATGAAATACTTGCTCGCATCGATGGTCCTCCTCACTGGCAGCGCCCTCGCGATTCCCGCGGTCGGGCCGCCAGAGCGTCACTTTCACGTGACCAGCACGGGCGATCTCCTCGAATGGCAGCCGGGATTTGGAATCGTCGTCGTGCGCGGCGGCCGGATCCGAACGGCCACCCGCACACGAGTGTCGGACGGTAAGTCGGTGGTGGAGGTGGAACGAACCACCCGCATCAAGCGGGATCCGGATCTCGAGCGGCCGTTCACGACGGATCGTCCGCGCGTGAAGGAAAGCGAGCGAGAGGAGCCCGTGGGGATTTCGGATCAAGTGGCGCCGAAGGAGTAGCGGCGGCTTTTCGCACCACGAATGAAATACCGGATTTCTGACTGCATAAATCGCTTTAACCACCCGGGACACTAGATCTTCGATCCGGTATGCTCTGTGGAGAGGCTACCGAGGAACGGTTGGCCTTTGGTCTGGAGCCTTTCTTCAAGGCGCTTCGTGCAGTCGCAGTCGCAACATGCCCAGGGCTCGGTGCCGTTTGCGTCGCGGCAGTTTTTGCGGGCGTGGGCATCGGTGACGCTGACCAGATCGAAGTATTCCTCCCAGTAGGGACGCTCTTCTTCGAGAGGGATTCTACAAAAGCAGACCTCCACCCAATGCGCGACGCCGTCGTTCGTAAGGCGAGCTTGCTGCATGTTGTGCAGGTATTCATCTCCTGCCACCGAACCTTCGCCGAGGGTGCCATCTTTGATCGCTTGAAGCAGTGCTTCTTCGCGCCCCGGCTTTACTCGTGCTTTGACCAAATAGCGCATCGGCCAAGATAGCGCCGCTGCGAAATTTCACGAGCGAAGGATTCGCTTTGATTGGCGGCGAGGTGCGAAGTGCAATGCGCGCGAATGCTCGGACGCTGGTGCTTTCACGCCGCGCGTTTGCGGCGAAGCGACAGACCGATGCCGAGCAGGAGGAAGCCCACTGTCGCTGGTTCGGGTACCGCGGTGAGAGTGACATCCTTTCCGCCGTCCGCGAGGTAGCTGATCATGAAGCCCTGGGTAAAGCCGCCGCTGTCGACGTTGAATACCTGTCCCTCCGCGAGAGTTCCGCCCAAGTAGCTGAGGCGCCCGCCTGCCGCATAGCCGATGAGCGCTGCGGTCCCATCCAAAATGGTGAAGGTTTGGAAGTCCGCCGGATCGGCTGAAAGCGTCAACGTAAGCGCCACGGTGCCGGTAATCGTGCCTGCACCATTCAGTTTTACCTGGTCAGCGGTCGTGCTGCCGATTTCCAGAGCGACAGTGGCGCCGTCCTGCAGCGCGAGCGCTCCGGTGTTCAGCGTCCCAATTCCGGTGGTCCCCGGCGAAAGCGTTCCACCGTTTGCAATGTTCACTGCAGTGAGCGTGCCTGTGCCTGCGAGTGTAGCGGAGGTGTTGATGGTTGTGGCCGCGCCCGAAAGTGAGCCCGTGACCATCAGGGTCCCCGCATTCACGGTCGTAGTCCCTGTGTAGGCAGAGGTGCCTGCGATCGTGAGGGTTCCCGGGCCTGTCTTGGTGAGATTGGCGGCCGCGGTTTCCTCGATCGGGAGTTGCGCGACGAGGTTGCCAGTGCCGGTGCCATTATTGCCAACGCTGATGGTGGCATTTCCGCTCAACTTCACGTTTCCGCCGAGTGTGAGCGTGTAAGGCGCATTCGTTGCGGTGCCGCCGCTGGTGACGTTCAGCGTTCCGTTCGCGCCGATCGTCATTACCCCATTGAGCGAGACTGCTGCGGCCGTGCCTGCGGGGTTGGGTTGCACTTGAATGCCTGAATTGCCGCCGGCGGGAATGTCGATCGCGTTCGGCAGGATCAAATCGTTTGAGACGTTCGAGAACGTGAAGTTGCTGATCGTCTGTTGCGCGAAAGCGCCGCCAGTCGCGCCGGTGAAGCCGACATGCCCTGTGTTTGATCCAATTAAACCAGGGTAGCTGATTCCCATGAATACGTTGCTGTAAGTGGTGTTCGCGACCGTGTCCGTCAGCATCTCCGAAACGGTTCCGGCGACTGCGTCGTAGGTAATGGAGATCTGGATGGGATTGCCGCTGGCGAGATTCACCGGAGAGCTGGCGGTGTATGGACCGGCCGCTCCCGAGGCGATCGTCGTCCCGACCGGTTGGCCGCCGCCCGTGTAAATGTTAAACTCCACTGCGGCGCTATTGGAGATGCCCACGTAACCCAGTTGCCCGCCGCCGCCGCCGAGCGCCGTCGGTGAGATGCTCTGGATGGTGAACGTGAAGCCATCGGCCGCGCGGTTCCCGCTCGCGGTGTAAACAAAACTCGTCGAGAAGCCGGAGGAGAAGTTGACCGGCGCGACTGTGAACGCGCTGCGCGCCTGCGATCCCAGATTTTCGGTGAGCGTCAGGACGTTTGCGGAGCTATTCACCGTGGCGCCGCCATTCAGGCTGAATCCGGCGAATCCCGACAGGAAAGTGGCGGCTTCGAGTGCGAGTGTCGCTCCGTTGTTAATGGTTACCGGGCCTGTCCCTAGCGCTCCGGAGTTCCCCGCCGAGATCGTGCCGCCGTTGATCAGCGTAGGACCCGTGTAAAAGCTGGAGTTTCCGAGCGCGAGAATGCCGGTCCCAGTTTTTGTGAGGCCAGCCCCCATGTCGTAAATCACGGACTGGATCTTCAGGTCGGCGGACGCAGTGCCCCTCGGTATGTCGAACGTCACGGGCGCGGTGGTGCTGATGCCGGTCGGATCTTTCCGGAGAAGCACCGCCTGCGCGCTGATTACCGAGGGGTTCGAATTGACCGCTGTGGTGACATTTCCGTCCAGAACGTAATTCACCACCGCGGTATTCGCGAAGGTTCCCGAACCTTCCGACGTCACCGTGCCAGCATTGAGCGTAATGGGAGGAAGCGAGGAGCGGGTATTTGCCGCGGAGGTGACAGTTCCGCCAGTCACCGTGATGCCCGACACGCTCCCCAAGCCAAAGCCCGCGCCTTCATCCGCGCCGAAATGGAGCGTGGCGCCGGCGTTGACGTTCACTGCCTGACCTGCTGGCAGAGCACCTTTGGTGTTCGCGCCGGGGCGACTGCTGCTCAGCGTGCCGGCGAGAACCGTGGTGGCGCCGGTATAGATGCTCGAGCC
>CBHXZU010000353.1:0-6618 GCA_966125105.1 uncultured Prosthecobacter sp. | reverse complement strand
GGATTTCCAATGCAATTTGAATCGCAGATTTCGCAGATTTGCGCAGATTGATTTCAGGGGTGAGGGCGTCGCAATCCGAAGAACGCCCACAATCTCATGTGAGCCGCTTTCGACGCCGACCTGCCCAGCCGTAGACGCGTCTTCCTCTGTCGTCATGCTGACGCGAGCCAGCGTCGGCTCTGGAAAGTTTCGTGAGCGCAAATTAGGAACGACGTGAGTGCGACCCGCTTTGACCTACCACCGGGAAGTCACGGCGAACCACCCATTCGTCAGAGAATCAATCTGCGCCAATCTGCGAAATCTGCGGTTCCAAATTTGCATTGGAATCCGCGTGGTTCTCGTCAAGCGACTTTGTTTCTGAGGACGCCGAGTCCGGCCACGGAAATCGCGATCTCGTCGCCAGATGCCAAAGTAAACTCATTCGGCGGCACGAGCCCGGTCCCGGTGAGCAGGTAGCAGCCATGCGGGAAATCATTGTCTCGGAAAAGCCACTGGGCGAGTTCCGGGAATCCGCGCTTCATCTGCGCGAGTGACGTGCTGCCGGTGAATGCCTCTTTGCCGCCGCGCGTGATCGTCAGGCCGATCGCGGTCTCCGTCGGCAGTGGCGGACGCACGACCAATCCCGGTCCGAGGCCGCAACTCGCCGAATAAACCTTGGCCTGCGGCAGGTAGAGGGGGTTCTCGCCTTCAATATCCCGCGAACTCATGTCGTTCCCGATCGTGTAACCGAAGATTGCGCCTTTCGTGTTGATCGCGAGCGCGACCTCCGGCTCGGGCACGTTCCATTTGGAGTCGGAGCGGATCCGGACATTGCCGCCCGTGCCTACTACACGATGGGGCGTCGCCTTGAAAAAAATCTCCGGTCGTTCCGCTGCATACACGCGGTCATATACCGTGCCGCCATCCTTGCTTTCCTCCATCCGCGCATCGCGTGAGCGCAGGTAAGTCACACCCGCGGCCCACACTTCCTGGTTCTCGATCGGCGCGAGGATCTCTTCCGGTCGCTCGATCGGTTTTGCATAACTCAGCTTGGGCTCGATCCAGTGTGCCGCGTTCACGTGCATGAAGACTTCATCGAATGAAACTCCATCAAGGAGGAAACAATCTTCTCCCCGTTGGGCAATGGTGCCGATTTCCGAGCGGTAGAGAGTGACAGGCTGCAACGACATGGCCGCCAATGTCAGCCACCGTCAGTTTGCGTTGGCAAGTCTGGTTGAACTGTATTCGCGCATGGTTATCCATATCGCTCCGCAGTTACTCCCTCGAGCACACGCGTCTTCGACTTGTCGCGCCGCAGGCCAATGGCATAATTCTCCCGTTGATGCAGTTTCCGGATAGAGTGTCTCCCTCAGCGATTCGATGGACTTGGATCTTTGCTGCATTGTTCACGGACACCGGGCTGCTTCTCTTCACCCGGCACGCGGACTTTCCCTACCTCTACCACACGGACGAGCCGTCGAAGATCGCCCAGATCATCGATGACGATTACAATTTCCACCATCCGCTCCTTTTGCTCCGGGCGACTGAGGCGCTCGTAACCGCGACTGGAACGCCGCTTCAGCCGCAGCCCGTCGTGGAGAAGGGGAGGCTGGCGTCGGCAATCTTCGCGGCGCTTGCGACGGGCTTCACCGTCCTGCTGGCCTCCCGGCTCGCGGGACGCGTCGCTGGCGTGCTCTGCGGGATTCTCCTGCTGACTCACCCCGTGTTGTTCGAGTTGTCGCATTACATGAAGGAGGATTGCGCGCTCGTCTTGGGGATCACAGCGACTCTTGCGGCGCTCGTGCATTATGGCTCGCGGCCGACTGCCGGACGCGCGGTTCTCGTGGGGCTGGGCGCCGGGCTTGCGCTATCGGGAAAGTATCTCGGATGCACTGTGGCGATCTTCGCGATTGCGGCCCTCGCCTGGAATCCTGCCGGGAGTACCCGGCGGTGGATCGCCATTGCCGTCGCGCTGGTAGCGATGGGCGCGTGTTTCGCCGCGATCAATTACCCGGCGCTGAACGACACCGCCAAAGTCAAAAGCAGCCTGAGCGAGGAACTGGAGAAAGTGGAGAAGCGCGCGGAAGAGCGCCCGGAGCCGATCCGCCTCAAACACCTCAGCAAACTCGGGACAACCCTTTCCGTGCCGCTGCTCATCGGGCTCGCGTATTGGTTTGGGCGGCGCTGGCGCCTGCGTCGGCATGAGCCGCTGATCTGGCGCGCGACCGGCGTTTTTTTGATCGCTTACTTCCTCATCGTCAGCCTCGCGCCGAAAACGAAGGATCGTTACCTCCTGCCAGTGTATGTCGTGGGTTGCGCCCTGGGCGCCGTCGGCGTGGTGGAATGGTATCGCCACTATCGCAAGCATCGCAGTTCCTACACACGTGGCATCCCGAGGACGCTCGCGATCGCCGCCGTCGTCTGGCAGCTTCCCGCGTTTGGTGACACCTATCTCGCATTCAAGCGGGATGATCGGCGGGAACTTGCGGAGTTCATCCGGATGACTATTCCTCCAGAAGCCGGCATCGCTCAGGATGTGCGTGTCTTGTTGGCGCGCGCGAAGGCGGCGGGTTTGCCCGCGTTTGCCCTTCCGAACCCATTCCACGTCCCGCCCGATCGGTATGTCGCGGACCTCGGATCGATCGAAGAACTGCGGGCCCGCGGCATTACCCACGTCGCCGTTTGCGATGCGGACTACCACAATACTTTCAAGGACAGCGGAAATCCCAAGATGGCCGAGCGCAGCCGTTGGTACGCCGAACTCTTCCGCAATCACAGCGAAGTGTGGCAGCGCAGGGTAGGCGATATCCCGTATCTGCAACCTGGCTTGCGGCTCTACCGCATCACACCCGACGCGCCGCCGTCACCGCCCGCGGAGAACTAGCGGCGGTGGTAGGGCATTGTTTTGGACGCGTCGCGAAACCGACCCTTGAGATGCGTGGGGTCCTCGCCGAGGTTGCGCGAGAAGATGGACTACGCGGAATCCGCCAGGGATGAAATCAAACACTGGGAAGGGGAGAAGCCGAGCATGCTCAAGAAAGTGGGAAGTGCCGTTCTCGTGCCGGCTGAAAGGGCTGCGCAAAAACTGATCCCGCTTAAAGTTCAGGAAGCCGTCGGCAAAGCGATCGAGGCGTGCCTCACCTTCCTCGCCCGACAGGGACCGCGCACCTTTGACTGTGTTGCCATTCGGAAAGGCGTTCTCGATCGGGCGGAGGTCCTCGCGGATGGCGCTTCGCCAAACGCCTCTCATCTTCTGCAAGCCGCCGATGAACGCGCGCAGCATTCTCTCAATTGGCACATCGGCTATGCCGCGACCGAAGGCGCAGGCACCGGCGCGCTGGGCATCGCCGGCCTCGCAGCTGATATCCCCGCGCTCTTTGGCCTACTCGTGCGCCAGATCCAGGAAATCGGTTGCTGCTACGGCTACGACCCATATGAGATCGACGAACGCGAATACCTCCTGCACATCCTGCGCGCCGGCTTCGCCTCGAACGTAAAACTCAAGATGGAGTTCATCGTCGCGATGAAGCAGTTCGAGGAAATCCTCGTCCGCATGGCTTGGAAGAAGATGGCGAAGGAACTCGCCAATAAGCAAATCACCAAGGGCGCCATGCTCGCGGGACTGCGCCAACTGGCGAAAGCGCTCGGCATCCAACTCACTAAACGCAAGGCCCTGCAAATGATCCCGATCGTGGGGGCGGTCGTCGGCGCGTCGCTGAACGGCATCCTGGCGAATGACATCGGGCGCACCGCTTACATGAGCTATCGCCGGCGATGGATGCAGGAAAACATCGACCCACGCCCGCCGGCCGCGTTGGAAGGTCCGTGAAAGGCTGAGCCGGCCCGGCTTTGAGATTCCCGATAGCGGTTGTGCTTCCCGCCGCTTTGCGGAACGCGGAGTCCGTTTCACTGGTGCCGGTCGCAACTTCGGCCGTCTCGGCGCGCGACAGAATTGCACGCCGCCGGCTTGGTTCTGACGTCCTTCTCCCGCCTCGACCACGATCGCGACTCCGTGTTGACTCTCACCCCATGATCCTGCGCATGCCGACGTTCGTTGCTGCGGTGATCGCAGCGGTTTTTATGAGCCTTGCTGTTTCGACCGCGCGCGCAGATTTCGCGCTGCCACAAATCAAGGAGCGTTTCGTCCTCCTGCTTTCCGGCGAGGCGGTGGCGTTGCAAACCCAGGGGCGCAATGTCTCCGCGCGCATCGCGCCGCTCGACCGGACCTTCCCGGTGCACCGCGGTTATCTTCAAGAGCGCATCGCCAGCCAGGGCCTGGATGTGAACGACTTTTCGGCGTCCGAGAATCGCGTGGAGGCGGTCACGGGCGCTCTCAAAGAGGCGCCCAAAGGCACGACTCTCCTGTTGGAGATCGCGCGACTCGAAGGCGAAAAAGACTTTGTCATCAGCTACATCTCCGTCTTCCAGACCGAAAAGGATTACGCTCGGTATTATCCGGAGCGGGCGATCGCGGACACCATCGAGATCACGAGTGACGTGAAGCCGGAAAATTCGGAGGCGTGGCAGAAGAGCCTCCGGGGAATGACAGAGGCCGCTATCAAGCAACTCCGCTCGGCCAAGTAGATTGGGACGCGGCCTGGAGCAGGGCTTGGCTACAGTAAAATGAATCGACGTCGCGAATTGGTAACAGTACGATCTTCGTACCCTTCCACCTACAGACCGTATGAAACTCGCCGGCCTTGCTCGTCGTCCTTCCACCATTGCACCCCAGCCTTCTCGCATCGAGGTGCTCGAGAATCGAATCGCCCTCAACGCTTCACCTCTGCAGATCGCCAAGGCCCTGGATCTTCCTGCGGGCACCGCGGTCATTTACACGGGAGATGCGTCGGCCGTCTCCGCGTTCACGTTTGAGACGACTAATGGATTTATTGGCTTTCCCAGCGGTGCCGACAACGACTTCCTGGTCCTCAGCAGTGGGGTTGCGAGCGGTGTCACTGGGGCAAATACGTCGGGTTCCCAAGGCACTGATCTCGGCGAAACCGGGGTAGCCGGCGACAAGGGCACGATCTCCTTTACGATTAATGTGCCCGTCAGCACCCAGAACCAGAAGTTCAAGTTCGACTTCGTCTTCCTTTCGGAAGAGTTCCCCGAATACGTCGGCAGCCAGTTCAACGACATCTTCACGGCTACCGTGAATGGCTCGAACGTCGCGAAGGACCAGTTCGGAAACGTGATCAGCGTGAACAACGCGTTCTTCAGCGGCGAATCCGCCGCCGGAACGATATTCGACGGCCGCACCAGCAAATTGACTGCTGCCTACAACGTTCCCGCCGGCACGGCCACCCTCGATATCGTCCTCACCCTGGAGGACGTCGGCGATGGCATCTACGACTCCGCGATTTTCATCGATAACGTCCGTTTCGAGAAGTCGCAGGTCATCTTCGTCGATTTCGATGGCCGCACCGTGGTGAACCATTTCGGCGCCGGCACTTCTGTGAATATCCCCGCATTCCAGGCGGCAGACGTGAAGTCCAATGCGTCGACCGCGTCCGTGATCGCCACGATCATGGACGGTCTGCGTGCCAAGTACGCGGCCTACGACGTCGTCTTCACCACCACGGAGCCCACTTCAGGCGTCTACAGCACGCTCGTCATCGGGGGCGACAATGACCTGCCGGTCGATCTCTCCGCCGCGACGGAAGTTTTCCGGGCGCAGTTTGCCAGCGCGACGCCGAGTCTGCGGGAAGTCTATGGCATTGGCGGAACGCTCTTCGGAGCCGCCGCTGCTGTCGATATCGGCAACACCGTCCGAAACGACTTGGGAGTCATTTTCTCCGGCGTCTTCGACAACTTCTATTCAGCCGAAACCGCGGACACGATCACGAACCGGCTAATCGTTACCGCCGCGCACGAGCTTGGCCACAACCTCGGTTTGCGCCACGTGGTCAACACGCATCCCGAAGATATCCTCAAAAAGAACTCGCCCCGCAATTCCGACGCCACCTTCGGTGGCACCCAACTGCAACTTGCGGAGGCGTGGTCCGATGGCGCCACGACGCAGAACGATGACGCCTACCTCAAATCGATTCTTGGCGCGTCCGATGGCAACACCACGCTGACCCAGGCTTTCGTTTCGCTGAACGACTTCCTCGCCGGCTTCCTGGGATTCTCGGTGTTCGACTTTACCCTCATTTTCAACACCTCGGACGACAACGATAGCGACACCGGGTTCGACACGGCGCCGATCGTGATGAACTTCGACAAGTTCGACGCCAGCACGCAGGTAACTCTTCCAATCCTGCCGCTGGGAACCACGTTCTCCTTCTTCGGATCGAGCAAGAAAGGCGGACCCACCGACCTCTACAGTGGTAACCCGCAAAACGGCAACCTATCCTATGGGGACACCTTCTTTAATCTTTTCGACGCGAACGGCGACATCGCGGTCAACGTGCCGATTACGAAAGGCAGCGTGGGCGACTTCGAGCTCCTGGGAATGGCCGCGTTCAGTGAGAACGCGATTCCATCGAAGTCGGCGAAATATACCGATGCGGACGGAGACACCGTCACGGTAAAAGTATCGGGTCCCGGCTTGGTTTCGGTCGAACTCAACGACCCGGATGGCGACGGCAAAGGCTCGATCGATCGCATCGTCCTCAATGGAACCGATCCGAAGAAGAC
>CBHXZU010000352.1:0-6622 GCA_966125105.1 uncultured Prosthecobacter sp. | reverse complement strand
CCGGCCGGGCACCAAAGATTGGATGCTCCTGAAGACCGGGGTGGATCCTGCCACGAAGTATCGCTCGCCAAAGATCGAGGGTTTCGTGAGCCACCAATCGGTTCGCGCCGGAGAGACCGTGCAGTTTTACGTCAGCACCAATCCGGCATCGCGGTGGAATCTGAAGATCTATCGGATGGGATATTATGGCGGGGACGGAGGGCGATTGATTGCGGACCTCGGTTCATTCGAGGGCAGCGCACAGACGGATCCTCCGATCGGGGAAAAGCGGCTGCGCGCTTGCGAGTGGACTGCCGGCGCGGATTGGAAGGTGCCCGCGGATGCGGTGAGCGGAGTTTACGTGGGAAAACTGACTGCAGAGGTCGAAGGCTGGCAGAGCTACGTGATCTTCATCGTGCGCGATGACCGTCCCTGCGACCTCCTTTTCCAGTGCAGCGACAACACGTGGCAGGCATACAATCGCTGGCCTTCCCAATTCTCCCTCTACGACGATGGGAAGAATCAATGGTTCTGGGGCGGCAATGTGCAGGTGAGCTACCGGCGGCCGTATGGCAAATACTGCCAGATCCTCGACGCCCCGCTTTCGATCGGCTCGGGCGAATGGTTCTTGTGGGAGTTTCCGTTCGCCTACTGGCTTGAGCAACATGGCTACGACGTATCCTACGTTTCCAATCTCGATACTCACCGCGATGCGTCCGGCCTTCTGCGTGCCCGCGCGTTCCTAAGCGTGGGGCACGATGAGTATTGGTCGCTCGAGATGTTCCGCAATGTGCAGGCGGCGATCGCGCAGGGGGTGTCTGTTGGCTTTTTCTCCGGAAATGCGGTGTGCGGGCGAATCCTCTTCGGACCGTCGCAGACTGCGTTCGAGCGCGTAGGAGTATTCGGTCCGCCGGGTGGCACTCGTGAGTTTGAATCCATGAGCTCGCTCAAACACGAGCGGCCCTATGCAAATGAACTCATCGGCGCGCACAGCACCGGTCCGGTTACAGGCGGCGCGGATTGGATTTGCGCGGCGCCGGAGCACTGGATTTACGAAGGCACAGAGATGAAGTCGGGGGAATCCATTCCTGGCGTGATCGGGTGGGAATGGCACGGCGACCCCGCGGCGATTGCGGGCCTGGAAGTCGTAGCAACTGGACCGACGCAAAGCGCTCCCGGGAAACCGAACGGCGGCACTTACACGGCGACGATGTATCCCGGTCCCAAAGGCAATTTCGTGTTTAACGCGGCGACTTGCTGGTGGGCCGATGGCCTGAGCGCGCCGCCCGGTTACGTTCGACCGAAAGTTTACACAGCGCCGCAAGGACCCGATCCGCGGCTGCAAAGAATGACGGCAAACATTTTGAACCGCATGATCCAATCTGCATGAGCCCTCACGGTCCGCTTTCAAATGCCGGGCGTTGGATGCTCGCTCGTCGCGACTTTTTGCAGTGGGCGGGCACTGGTCTTAGCGGGATCGCGCTGGCGAGCCTGTTGCAGGAGCAGCGCGCGTTGGGAGCGGAGATGCCGCTGCGGCCCATGATCGATCCGAGCCGCCCCTACGCTCCGCGCCAGCCGCACTTCACGCCGGCGGCTCGTCGAGTGCTCGTCGTGTTTTGCTCCGGAGCGCTGTCGCACCTGGACACGTTTGATTACAAGCCGGAGCTCGTGAAGCGGCACGACACGCCGATGCCGGATGGCGGGCAAAAGCTGATCACTTTCCAGGGTGAGAATGGGAACCTCGTCAAGCCGCAGTGGAAGTTTCGCCCACGCGGGCAGAGCGGCAAGATGACGAGCGAACTCCTGCCGCGGCTGGGCGAACTCGCGGACGACATGTGCTTCATCCATTCGATGACCGCGAAGTCGAATACTCACGGACCAGCGGAAAACCAAATGGCCACGGGTTTCGTGCTGGACGGTTTTCCGAGCATGGGCGCGTGGGTTACTTACGCGCTTGGCTCCGATGCGCAGAATCTCCCGGCATTTGTCGCCATCCCGGATCCGCGTGGCGTTCCGCAGGTGGGACCAAGGCAATGGGCATCCACATTTCTGCCAGCCGCATTTCAGGGCACGGCCTTTAATGCCGACAAACCGATCGCAAACCTCGGTCGGCCCGCGAGCATCAGCGCCGAAGCGGATATCGCGACGCGCGACTTTCTGAAGAAGCTCAACGAGCGGCACCTTGCGCAACATCCGGGGGACACCGATTTGGCGGCGCGCATCGCGAGCTACGAACTCGCCGCGAAGATGCAACTCGCGGCGGCGGAGGTGGGTGATCTTTCGAAGGAAACCGCGAGCACGCTGGCGCTTTACGGGGCGGACGACACGCAGAATGCCATGAGATCGCGCTTTGCGAAGAACTGCATTTTGGCGCGCCGGCTCCTCGAGCGCGGGGTGCGTTTCGTGCAGCTCTTTAATGGAGCGTATGCAATGGGCGAGGGCGTTGGAAATTGGGATGGGCACAAAACGCTGAAGCAACAGTACGACATCCATGGCCCCATTCTCGATCAGCCGGTCGCCGGGTTGTTGCGTGATTTAAAACAGCGCGGGTTGCTGGCGGACACACTCGTCGCATTTGTCTCCGAATTTGGGCGGATGCCCACCTTTCAGAAAGGCGCGAGTGGACGTGATCACAACCCGCATGGCTTTACCGTGTGGCTCGCCGGCGCAGGCGTGAAGCCTGGTTTCAGCTACGGTGCCACGGATGAATTCGGCCACAAGGCAGTCGAAAATGTCTGCACGATTTACGACCTCCACGCCACGATCCTTCATCTGCTCGGTCTAAACCACGAGCGGTTGAGCTTTTACCACAATGGGATCGAGCGAAGGCTCACGGACGTCCACGGGCACGTGGTCCGCGACATTCTCGCGTAGCAAATCGGGTGCGGCCGTCTCCGAATAAGCGCGTGTTCATAGTGATGAAATTTTATCCCTCAATTCGTCATCGCTGATTGATTCTTTGAGGAGAGAAACGCGATGCTTCGGACACCACCCATGAGCCGGTTCTTCAATGTGGCTTTTAGCCCATCCGATGTGGCGATTGACGTTGGGACTGCCGCGGTCCGCTACGCGGCGGCGTCTCGTTCGGCTCATGAACGACCCGCGATGAGCGGAGGCCGCAGGGCAGTCGCGGGAGGCGTCATCGTCGACCCCAGCGCCGCCGTGGAAGTTTTGCACCCGATTCTTCGACAAACGCGTCGTTGGATGGGCTTATCTCGCGTGCGCGCGCTCGCTTGCGCGCCGACGGACGCCTCGGAAGATGAGCGCGCGATGTTGTCGGATTGTCTCACCCAAGCGGGGGCGGCTTCCGTTTTCATTTCCCCGGATCCGCTGGCTGCGGCGATTGGCGGAGGCGTGGATGTTTCGTGCAACTATGCCAAGGTGCTGATCGATCTCGGTGAGGGAGTGACAGATTGCGCGGTGATACGCTCGGGCCAGATCGTGGCATCGATGGCGGTTCGCAAAGGATGCGCAAACCTTCGGCGCCGAATCGTGGAACACTCTTCGCGGAAGTATCGCGCTTCGATTTCGGATAGCCAGGCAGAGGCAATACTTCGTTCGGTCGACGTTCGCGAGGAGAGGGAAGTCGAAATCACGAGTTCTCCAAATCGCGGTGAAGGCGTCGCTGTATCGATGAACGCTCGTGAAGTTCGCGCCGCGCTTGAACCGGATATTGCCACGATCATTGGGACCATCCAGGGATTGATCCGGGATTTACCGGCGACCATTTCGGCGGAAACGATTGAAGATGGACTCTTTCTCAGTGGTGGGGGCGCGCTGCTGAAAGGCATGCGGGAGCGAATCGCTCAGGCAACACGTCTCGACGTTCGAGTCGTTGCGGACCCTTTGCGCGCCGTGGTGCGAGGCGCACGTGCCATGCTCCCCGCTGTCGCCGCGCTGCACTTGTGGTCGGTGTGATGATTATCGCAGTGGCTCACGAGTGACAGCTCTGGCGAGCCGTGCCACGGCGCAAGCGTGCTTGCCGCGGTCGCAAATCGGCTGCGACTTCTGGCCTCCAAGCTTCTCGGCGCGGCCCGCAGGCTTCATGGGCGCCCGATGCGCCAGAGGTGATTCTCCGAGCGGACGAAGAGCGCGCCGTCGGTTGGGGCAGGGGACGCGAGGGTCGCTTCTCCCAAGGCGTTCGTCTCGATGAGTGTGTAAGTCTTGCTGGCTCTTACCACGTAAGCCGTGCCGCTTTCGTTGAAGAAATAAAGCATGCCTTCGGAGGCGATCGGTGACGCTGAGAAGTTTCCACCGAGTCGCTCGCTCCAGTGAATCTTTCCCGCGCGCGCGTCGGCGCAGGACGCGATGCCCGCGTCGGAAACGAAATAGAGTTCGTCCCCAACGACGCACATCGACGCGGTGTGTGGCACGCCCTTGTTCCACTCCCAGGCGACATTGGTGCTCGTGGCGTCACCCTTGGCGCCAGCGGGCCGGATGGCTTTGAGCACGGGCTTGTCGAAGCTCGAACTCACGAAAAGCAGATCGTGCGCGAAGACCGGGCGTGGAACGACGGAATAGCCTTCGCCGTAGTTCACGCGCCACAATTCCCGCCCATCTTTCGGATCATATGAGCCGACGAAACCGCTCCCGGGGCTGATCACCTGTGTGCCGCCATTGACATTCAGCGCCAAAGGCGTGGAGAAGGAGAACGGTTTCTTCGCGGAGGTATTTCGCGGCGTTTTCCACCGCACTTGACCGGTGGCCGCATCGAGCGCCACGACGAAGGGATCGCTCGCTCCGTCGCAGCTGAATACGAGCGAGCCGTCCACGAGGATCGGCGAGCCGCCCGTTCCGTGGACCGGCTGATAGCTCAGGGAAGTTTGCCGCCAAATGACCTTGCCATCGAGATCGAGCGCTGCGGTGCCCATGTGCCCAAAGTGCACGAAGAGTCGGTCCGCCGTGACGATTGGCGTCGGGCTCGCGAGGGAGTTTTTGCGATGGATTGCTTTCACCGCGCCCGCGTCCGGTTCGAAGACTTCCGAGTTCCAAATCACGTGGCCGTCTTTGGCGTCCAGGCACAGCGCGCGGAGTGTCACCGCGTCAGCCTCGTCCACGGCCGTGGTAAGGTAGAGGCGTCCACCGGAAAGTACCGGCGAGGACCAGCCACGGCCCGGCACCGGCGTTTTCCACGCAATGTTCTGCGTCGCGCTCCATTGCAGTGGAAGACTGGCGGCCTGAGAGATGCCTTGTCCGGTCGGGCCGCGAAACTCCGGCCATTCCGCCTCCGCGGCGAAGGCGGTGATTGCGAGCGGTGCAAGGACGGTCAGAAGCGGGCGCAGCATGGCGGCGAAGGGAAGCAAGTCTGCGCTGAATGGACAGAGGAATCCCTCGCTGAGTCGGCCTCCAACGTTCAATCCAACGCTCAACGTTACGCCGAGTGACCTGAAAACCGCGATTGGCGGCGGAACCGTGCCATCGCGCCGATGCGCTGGGTCGCTGGCCCTTAATGCGTTCTATTTACCCTACCCAGTGCGTTGCACTGGGCTGGTATGCGATCGGGCCTTCGGCCCTCAAAGACATTGTCTGCGAATGCAATTGCGGTTTTCAGGTTGGACGTTGAGCCGAGCCTGAAATTCCAGCCATTCAATGAAATGAAACCCGAGGCTTAACGTTGAGGGTTGGACGTTGGAAAACGCTTCCCATCCGCCGCCCGCTTCGCCACCAAGTTTCTCCCATGTTCTACCGTCGCTTCGGTCGCACGAATCTGCAGATGCCGGTCTTTTCCTGTGGAGGAATGCGTTATCAACAGTCGTGGGACGACTTGGATCCGAAGGCGGTGGACGAAGCCGGCCAGCGCAATCTCGAAGCCACGATTCTTCGCGCGCTGGAACTCGGGATCAATCACATCGAGACTGCACGCGGCTACGGAAGCAGTGAGATGCAACTGGGGTGGATCCTTCCGCGACTCCCGCGGGAGAAAATGATCGTGCAGACCAAAGTGGCGCCCTTCGCCACGGCGCGCCAGTTCCTGGACACCTTCGAGCAATCGATGCGCTACCTGAAGCTCGATTACGTCGACCTTCTCTCGCTGCACGGAATCAACCAAGCGGAGCTGCTCGATTGGTCGCTGCGCAAAGGTGGGTGTCTCGATGCGGCCCGGCAGCTGCAGAAGGAGGGGCGTTGCCGCCACATCGGTTTCAGCACCCACGCCACGACGGATCTCATCGTGCGCGCCATCGAAAGCGATGCTTTCGATTACGTGAACCTCCATTGGTATTTCGTCAACGAGCTCAACTGGGCCGCCGTGGAAGCCGCGACGAAGCGCGACATGGGCGTGTTCATCATTTCGCCGAATGACAAAGGCGGAAAGCTCTATAGCCCGCCGGACCGGCTGCGCGAACTCTGCGCGCCGCTCACGCCGATGCAGTGGAACGACCTGTGGTGCCTGTCGCGTCCTGAGGTCCACACCCTGAGCCTTGGTGCCGCGCGGCCGGAAGACTTCGATGAGCACATCGAGGGATTGAAATACTATGAGCAAGCCGCGGAGATCACGAAGCGGATCGAAGTGAAGCTGCGGAAGGAAATGGAGACCGTCCTCGGTGCCGATTGGTGCGCCCGCTGGCCGGAAGGTTTGCCGAATTACGTGGACGTCCCCGGCGAAATCAACGTGCAGGAAATCGCGCGCCTCTACACCTACGCG
>CBHXZU010000351.1:0-6623 GCA_966125105.1 uncultured Prosthecobacter sp. | reverse complement strand
CCCAACTGCGGCTGAGATAATAGATGCGCACATTCGTGCTATCGATCTCAGCGGGTGGCATATCCATGCCGGGAGCTTGGCGATCCAAAACGGGGACGTTCATCGAGTTTGATGCCAGCAACGCCGGTGCCGTCGTGCCATGCACCGAATACGCGATTGCGCGCGGAAACTACGCGCGTCGGCTACGTACTTTCCGCAGGCGAGTTCAGTATACGCCCACCGGCACGGCGGCACCTCCAATGCTCCCTGCTGTTACGCAGATATGAAAGCGCTATCGTTTTTCCGGCGACACAAGATCGGCGGGTTCACACTCGCAGAGTCGGTCATTTCTCTTGGGATCGGCACCGTCGCGATCGTCGGTGGAATGACCCTCAGCCAGCACGAGATGAAACTCGTGAAGTCGGTGAGGCAGTCCAACGCGGCGTCTCATTCTCTGGAAGAGAGAATCGAGCAGCTGCGGCTCGTGAACTGGCGTCAGATGACGGACGCCCAGCATTTGATCAGTTACTACTTTCCGAAGCGCCCGGCCTCCGGAAGTGCCTTGCCTCGCCTGACCGAGCGCGTATCGGTCACCGCATACCCGGATTCTTCGGTGTGCTCGCCCCTCATCGTTGAAACGAATGAAGCTGGCACGCCGACGGTGATCAATCCCGGCTCGGGATTCGATACACAACGACTGGCTCGTGTGAATGTGCAGGTCAAGTGGAGCGGTTCCGACGGCAAGATTCGCGTTCGCGAACTTGCGAGCATCATCTCAAACGCCGGAATCAATGCCACGAGCCTGCCGGTTTTCGGCGCCGACAGTTCCAATTCAACGTCCACCTCGACGAACACCTCCGGAACGACTGGTGCCACG
The DNA here is from genome assembly GCA_966125105.1 of uncultured Prosthecobacter sp. Classification (GTDB taxonomy): domain Bacteria; phylum Verrucomicrobiota; class Verrucomicrobiia; order Chthoniobacterales; family Chthoniobacteraceae; genus SXWH01. Next base: position 5,767 of record CBHXZU010000351.1, on the reverse strand, counting down.
GACACGACCACCACGTCGGGAACGACAACGGATTCCACTTCAACGGGAACGACGACGACCACCACGACCACCGACACCACGTCCGGGAACAACGGAAATGGAAATGGCCGTGGCAATGCCGGAGGCCAATCAGGTAAAAAATAATGAACGCTCTTTCTCTACTTCGAAAGCTTCGCGCTTACACCATTCCCGACATGCTCGTCGGCGCGACCGTATGCGCTGTCCTTGCGGGTGGGATGTTCACGACCATCGGAGCCTTGCGCAAAGCCGCTCGCGCCTCCGAACACCATGCACAAAGCCAGGTCCAGCAGGCCCGGTTGGTAGACTACATTTCTCGCGACCTTCGCCGCGCGCTCAAGGTGAGCGTGGACTCTTACCTCGGAGCTGAGCGGCTGAACCTGACCATTCCGGATTATTACGACGGCAGCGGCGGTCCTCGGGAGCCCATCATCGACGGTGGAGGCGTCATCTACGGAACCGGCAACGTAGCCATTTCCTATTTCAAGAAAGACGATGGGGTCTATCGCAGCGTAAACGGAACGGCGACTGCGCTCGCCACGGGTCTCGAGAAGTTCGAGATCGATTTCACCGACGACGGTCAACAGGCAGTTACGGTCGGGGTGAGTTTCATTCCCAAGTTTCAATATGACTCGGAGCACGCCTCGGCGGCGCGCGCGGGCACCGCAACTTTTGCAACCACTCTCCTTCGGAACAAACGCCAATGAAAACTCTCAAACTGCGTCGCATTGCCGGATCGGCGCTCATTATCGCGCTCGCCTGCTCGGCTATCATTCTCGGGGTCGGGATCACGACATATCAGTCGATTCAAACCAAGTATCGCTCAATCCACCAGACCGCTGCCTGGAAGGAATCCCTGCTAACCGCGGAAGGCGGAGTTGAGATGGCGATGAATGAAATCCGCAAGTCTCTCTATGATCCGAAGAATGCGTTCCTCGGATGGGAAAAGTCTGCGGATGAGATTCAGCAGGCCTCGAACGACCCCGGCGCAACTGCAGGGAATATGACTTACTCGCTGGCGTCGAACGCAATTCTGCGAGAAGGCGAAGGCGGTTTGGAATCATGGGCTCACGTAACTGTCGATGCTCCGCGGACGCTCGTGGATCGCCGTGGTGACAAGTGGTATCGGATCCGTTCCCTCGGCGTTGCTGATCTTCCCGGAGGTGCCTCGGTCGCCGGCGACAAGGAAGATCTGAAGCTGCGAAAGTTTGACCTTCGCGTCGATCGCCGGTCGGGTCGGGCGCTGACGAAGCCCCAGGCATCCCGCTTGATCGAAACGGTGGCCAAGCCGGTCGGAGCATTTCCTCTCGCGGTGCTCGGCATCAAGACGGTGAACTTGAACAATCAGAATATCGTCATTGATAGCTACGACTCTCGCGACGAGAAGAAGAGCACGAATGGCGGATACGATATCGCGAAGCGCCAGGAACGCGGCGATGTTGGCACGAATGGCACGGTTGTGAATGCGGGTGGCGCGCACATTTACGGCGACGTTTACACCAACAAGGGAACAGTTCTCGGAGCCGAGAACGTGAGTGGCGATATCGTTAACGACTTCTACAAGGAAATCCTGACGGTGCAGCGTCCGAATACCCTGCCCGACAGTGGAACACCGACGCAGGTGAATAACGCAGCGGTCTTCACTGCAAACCCGGGCACGCCTAGCAATTACCAACTCTCGTCCCTTTCCCTGAGCGGACAGAGCGTTCTTGAGATCAAGGGCGCAGCAGACGGCAGCGATACTTATTGCCAAATCGTGGTGACCGGCGATGTCTCCCTTAGCGGCCAGGCGCAGATCAAACTCGGCAAAGGCGTCTACGTGCGCATGTTTGTCGTGGGAAATGCGGACATTACCGGCAACGGGTTCTATAATCCGAACTCCCCGCTCGCACTGCAGGTGTATGGCTGTGACCGGCCGAAGTTAGCGGATGGAACGCCGGCTTCGTATGGAACGATGAAGATCGCGGGTAACGGCGGCTTCTGCGGAGCGGTCTACGCTCCCAACTACAATCTTGAACTTAAAGGGGGCGGCAATACCGACACGATCTTCGGCGCGTTCGTGGCGAACACAGTGTTCATGAACGGCGTGCAGTCCGTTCACTACGATGAAGCCCTCGCCGATGGCGGCCTGATCACCGACTACCGCATCGTGAGTTGGTTTGAAGACGAGCGGTAAAACTTTCTCCTGAGGCCAACTCGACCCTGACCGCGCCCGGTGGTGAAAACTGCCGGGCGCGTTTGTTTTTTCCGGAAAGTGCGATGGGAAATGCCGGGCTGCCGTAAGATCGTGGCAAGGTAAACGCGCGAGGCGGCTTTGGACTCTGCGATCCTTCGCACCTGGTTCGCGTAGCGGAGGCAGGTGACGTCGTTCGATCGCACCCTCCGCCGGTCAGCTTAAAAAGCGGTGAAGGATCACCCCAGTTCAAAGGCCTTCGGCTTTGAGACCGGCGCCGCTCCGAACGAGACGTCGAAGATCGCTGGAGCGCGGATTACTCCAGTTCTTTAAGCCACTGCCGCCCTTCTTCGCTGTCGCGAGCAATGCTCACAGCGACATTGCGGATTTTGAGTTTGCGGCCGACGCGGCGCTCGTCTTTCGAGACGACCAGGAGGTGGTCGCATTGCTCGAACGCGTAGGGAATGTTGCCGGTGCTCATGGAGAAGACGCCCTGCAGGTCGAGTTGCGCGAGTGCTTTAATGCAGTCGGAGATGCGTTCGCCGCTCAGCTTGGAGAACGCTTCGTCAATCGGGACGAGGGCCAGCGTGCAAGTGTCGCGGAATCGATCGTGGCGCCGGTATGCGCGCAGGTAGCTGGCCAGGATTGCGATGAAGTAGGGCGACTGGTTTTCACCGCCGCTGAACTTGCCGGACTGTTTGTCCACACTGATGCGGCGGCGCTGATCCTCGGATTGCGAGGTGTCTTCGACGAGCATGTCGTATTCGTAGTAGTGGCGATAATCCAGCAGGCGAGCGGCTTCCAGGCTGTCCGGCGCTTCCACGAGCAGTTTGAGGAAGGCGGAAATGGCGTCGCGCAGCTGCTGATCGGAGATGGAGGCGAAGAGATCACTCCCGGCGAGCGCCGTGGCGTCCAGCATCTGGTGATAGATGCGGTAGTCGGGATTGATCGAGTGGTGGATGTAGTAGCGGTTGTTCCCGATCGGCTTGTTGAGCGCCGAATTGAGCAGAGCCAGGATGTTCTTCACCTCACCGAGCGCGGCGCGGAGCTTCTCCAGCACCTGCGAGCGGAAGAGATGCTCCCACTTGGCGCGCTCGTCCTTGGCTTTCTGCTCGTAGCCGGGGATGTCGGCTTCCTCGATCTTTGCGAGAACTCGATTGTAGGCATCGTTGTTCTCCGCCTCGGCGGAGAGATCGTCGAACTTCGGGAAACGCTGCGCGAAGAGGAGCCGTGTGGCCTTGAGCTTTTCGCGCAAGACATCGGCGTCGTGCCGGCATTGCGTGGCTTTTTCCGAAAAGCGACGTGACGCCACATCGAGGCCAGGGTGCTGCGCGAGCATGGCGTCGCTGAGTTCCTTGATGCGCGGCAGCCAAAGCGAATAGTCGCGCTCGCGGCCGATGGCGTCGAATATGTCTTTGGCGCGAAGCTCGCCAGTCGAAGCTTCGGCAAGGTTTGCTTCCGCGTGTTTCAGGTCCGCCTGCTTTTGGCTTGTGAGCAGGGCGCGCTGCTCATTCATCCAGGCATTCAACTCGGAGGTGAGACGCGCGCGGCGTTGTTCGAGTTCGTCGAACTTGTCGCGATCGATGCTGTTGAGTTGGGCGATGTTGCTTTCCAACTCCGCTTCGCGGGCAGGCAGGGCGCTGATTTCGGCAAGCAGCTTGTAGATCGAAACCGGCGTTTCGAAGTTGGCGCGCCACTCGCGCTGCACGTCGTTGACGAGGCGCTCAATCGGCTCCAGGCGTCGTTCTTCCGCTTCCCGCTCAGCGATCTGCTGCTCCTTCCACGCGCGCTGTTGCTCGAGGCCCCGGCGGCCGACAAAGGGAAGATTGTCGTAGTGGCGAACGCGCTCCACGAAGGGGCCGCGAGAAGCGAATCCATCCGGCAGGATTGCGGAATCGTGCTCGCGAAGCTCTTCGCGTTTGTCGCAGCAAATGAGGTCGCCAAACAGCGACGAGATCAGCGCGGCGGCGACCGGATGATTCGTTTCCAGCTTCTCCGCAAGCGAGCCTTTGCGTGGAGTGCGCGCGAGCTTGAGCGCTTTCGTGGGGTTAATCAGCGATTCGCGTTGCGCCGAGCCGTCTCCGCGCAGGGTATGGTAAATCTGCTCGGCCTGGTCGTATTGCGCCGCGTCCACCACAATGCCGAACTTGCGCGTGAACGCGACTTCGATCGCGGGGCGCCAGCGCTCGTCCTTCACTTCGCAAAGCTGGCACAAATGCCGAGCCGCGGACTCGGTGCCGACGCCAGGCAAACCACGGTTCAAGGCATCGAGCACCTGCGTGGGGAAGGGGAGTCGTCCCTTCCGGATGGCTTCGACTTCCTCGCGAAGCCCGGCTAGTTCGTGGCGCAGTTTGCCCAGGCGGTCACGGGTGGGCCCGGCAGCGCGCTGCACTTCACTTGCTGCTTTGCTCATTGTTTCGCCGAGAACCCGGAGCGAGTCTTCCGCGGCGGGCAGTCCGCCTGCTTCGACCCGCTCGATCGCGTGTTCGCAGGCCACCACGAGAGACGCGTCGACTTCCAATGGGAGCTGAGCGAATGTGGCCACCCACGAGCGAGCCATGCGGACGCGGGACGCCAGCGCGCTCTCGAGCGTTGTGCCGATTTCCCGCAAACGGGCGATTTGCGCCGTGAGCTTTTGATTCTCCGCCTTGAGATGGAGGAAGAGTTTGCCGTCCGCGGATTCACCGATGCTGCGGGCCACGTGCTCAATTTCTTCGCGCCGCCGGGGAATCGCCTCATCGAGCGCCGCCAGCCTGGCTGCTTCTACTGCCGCCGCTTCACGCAATTGCCCAAGCTCGGCCTCGAGGCGCTTGCGAAGTTCCGCGGCATGCTGCCATTGGAATGCAGCGTTCAGGTAGCGGGAAAGCGACGCGTCACGATCGAGCCCGATCTGCTCCTCGTGCAGGTTGTGGATTTCGCGGAGCGCATCGAGTTGCTTGCGCATTTCCGCGAGCTCTTCCTCGTATCGCTGAAAGGTGCGGTAACTCGCAGTGACATCGCTGATGTCGAGCCGGTCCGCCGGCAGGATGAATAGCCGGCAGAACTCATTGAAGCTCCGCAGGAACGTGAACGACATCGCCGTCGGGAGCAGGCGCGACAAGATTCCGTGGTCGAAATTCAGATGACCCGGCGACGACATATCACGCCGGTATTCGTCGATGCTGGGAAAGATCTCGCCCCCGCGTTGCTCCACCATGGCCCGCCAGTCGGAGAGTTCTCGCGGCACGCGCTTTCCGTCCAGCATCGTGGCGAGGAAATCCGCGCGTTCCAGCCGGCCTTCGCACCACCAGGGCGAGATGCGGCCCTGCTGTTCCGCGGCGCTCGCAAACTCCACGCGCAGGCCCCACGTTTCCACGCGCTTGCCATCAGGCCATGTAAACTCGAGCGCGGCGTAGGTGATACCCGATTGCCGCATGAATTGCTCCACCCCGCCGTCGTCCTCTTTCAGGTCGCCGAGCACGTAGCCCTTCAAGTCACGGCCCGAAGCCTGGCCGGTGGCGCTTTGGTTGAACTTCACCAGCCGCCGATCGCCGATCAGCACGAACTGGAGCAAATCCATGAGGATGCTCTTGCCGC
>CBHXZU010000350.1:0-6623 GCA_966125105.1 uncultured Prosthecobacter sp. | reverse complement strand
CGGTGGTTTTAAAGCGTGGAAGGCGGCCGGATTGCCGACGACCAAGTAGGGCCGCATTGATCTCGCAGACGCCGCAAGCTGCTGATGCTTGCGTGCGCGTTCGTTATCCGCTGTTCGGTCGATTTCGGACCACCGCTTACGTCGCCAGCGCCGCGAGCAGCGCTCGCATCTCGTCCTCGATGTCTGCGTTTTCGTCGAGGGTTGCGCCGAGTTGAGCTTTCACGTGGTGACGAAATCGCTGCCGCATCCTGCTCAGCGTCTTTCGGAGACTGGCGGCATTTTCGCCGAGACCTTCGGCGAGACTGCTCAAATCGCCGTGTTGCCTCTCGCCGCCAATAAATGGCTGCAAAGCGACGAACTGCTCGTGCCGGCCCGCGACCTGCCATTCGGAAGCGAGCGCGTCTGTCGCGAGGCGCAGGACATGGAGCGCCCATTCGCGATCGAACTCCTGGTCCGGCGGTAGAACGCGCGGGTCGCCGAATTCAATGCCAGGCGAAGTTTCAGTTTCCGCTTGGAGTGCAATCATCTCTGCGCCACCGCCGCGTTTCTCCCGGAGAGCATGTTGGCGCTGATGCGAGAGATGATGTTTCAAAGCGCCCAGCAGGTAGCTGCGAAAGCGCCCGCGGCCAGGTTCCGCGCCACCGAGATTTGGCGCTTCGAGCACCCGCGCGAAGAACTCATGCGCCGCTTCCCGCGCCGTCTCGGCATCGCGGCCGCTTCGACGCAGGAAGGCAACAACCGGCTCATAGTAGGTCGAACACAACTCGCTTAGCGCCTGGCGGCCCGCGGGGCTTTGATCATTCGCGTGCCGGACCAAAGTCCACCGCGTCGTATGGAAGGACTCGGTGCCCATTCAGTTTGTCTTCCCGTTTTCAGCTGGCGACCCGAGCGGAGTGGTTGCGGAGTTCTCGCCGGTGAGGGCGGAAAGCTTTTCCGGCGAGCGCGCGTCTTCGAGTGTCAGGCGCGCGTCGCGTTGACTCACCGAGCCATGGTCATGGAGCACGAAGAGTCGGCCGCGCCGAAGGTCGTATTCGGCGCCATTGATCGCGAGAAAAAGATCGTTCGCAGAGTCGCGGCGCAGGCCGAACGAGCGTCCGCCCGCGAGTTTGATTGCGCCATTGTCCTGCCAGCTCAAACCATGTCGATTCTGGCTGCCGCTGTTCGACGTGCCGAACTCCCCGGCGTAAAACACCGCGTAGTGCACGTCGACGTCATCGTGCGCCAGGAGCACCGAGGCTCCGTTTCGAATGAAGGTCGCATATTTCGGAGAGGTTGATCGCGAGTGCTGACCCACGCCCGCGGCGACGGGGCTCGCGCGCTCCACGCGGAGCAAAAGGTATGCGGCGATGAAAGCGAGCAGCACGCCTGCAGCGATCAATGCCGCGCGCCCGCTTACATTGCGGCCCAGCAGAAACAGCCCGCCGGCGGCGAACGGAATCATGCTGCCCAGGATCAGCATCCAAGCCCGCCGGTCGCCCACTTGAGCCTCCATCAAGTCTGCCAGCTTCGCGTGGGCAATCGCCATCTCCATCCTTAGCTTGCCGGCGCGGCTTTCGAAGTCTTGTTGCTCCTCTCTTGCCTGCGCGCGGAACTCTTCCGGGAGTGTGTCATTTCCCGCCCGTGACGCCGCTCGGCCGGCGTTCGCCTGGGCGTCGGCCAGTTGGTTGCTGAGAGACGTGGTGCGTTGTTGCTCCTGCCGAATCCGCGCCACCTGCTCGGCGGAATCGAGCCGATTGGAGGCATCGATCCGGCTCATCACGAAGAGCGGCACCGCGATGGTGAGCAGCAGCAGGACGATCGCTCCAATGAACCTCGGCTGCTTTTGCGCCAGCGGTGCCGCATTCCCCGCCAGCGAGGCCACCTGCGTGCGGACCTCGCCGGCGCTGCGCTGGCGGCGATCGCGATCCTTCTCCAGCGCCTGGCGGACGATTGGGTCAACCCGAGGATCAGCCTGGCTTCTCGCGGAAGGCGGCGTGAAGCGCTCGCGGGGAAGTTCCCCGGTGAGCAACTCGTAGAAGACCACACCCAGAGAATAGATGTCTGCACGATGGTCGACCTCTTGCGGCTTCTCCCGCTGCTCTGGTGCCATGTAGCTCGGGGTCCCCAGCGCGGCGCTGTGCTGAGTGAGATCCGATCTCCCGGTCGCCGAGCCGCTGGCCGCGAGATCGGCTTCGGCGACGAGCTTCGCGATGCCGAAGTCGGCAAGTTTTACCCGGCCTTTGGCATCCAGGAGGATGTTCTCCGGCTTGATGTCGCGATGCAGCACGCCTTCATCGTGCGCATATTGGAGGGCATCGCAGATGTGCGGGACGATCGCCAGCGCCTGCTGCGCGGTAAATCGCTGGCCGCGCATGGCCTGGCGGAGGTTCACGCCGTCCACGTACTCCATGGTGAGGAAGAAGAAATCCCCCGCGGTGCCGGAGTCGTGCACGGCGACGATATTGGGATGGTGGAGCCGGGCGAGGAGCTGGCCTTCGCGCTCGAAGCGTCCGGCAAACGCAGGATCTCGTTGCGTGAGGGATGCGGGGAGCAGCTTGAGCGCGACGAGGCGATTCAAACGCGGCTGGCGCGCCTTGAACACGCAACCCATGCCGCCCTGGCCGATCAATTCGATGATTTCGAGCTGCGGAAAAGCGGCGGCGACTTCCGCAAGCGACGGCACCGTCATTCCGCCGCCATCGATGGTGCCTTCTGTCGGTTGCATCGCGGCGAGCATCAGGCAATGCGGGCATGCGCCCGGATCATTCGGGTCGCGCGGCGCGCCGCACTTCGGGCAGGTCGATGGATGGGAGTTGCTCATGAAGGGTCCTGACGCGTTTTGGGGCAAACGCGGCAGACTTTCTTTCACCAGTAGAGTAGCGAGCTGATCGGGGGCCGCGAGCACTGCATTGAACCGCGGCGAGCGCGGCGAACGCGGCGGGAATGCAGGTGTGAGGCCACCGCGACGACGCGAAGGGCGCAAGGTGGGGGGCGGGGACTCGCTCAATGACCGCCGGTGACGGTATAGCCTTGGGCGCGCAGGTCTTCGGCGAGGTCTTTTTCCATTTCGACCGCTGCTTCGAAGGGCATGGGGTTGAGGTGCTCGTAGAGTTCGGGCATGAGGCGGAGGCCGTATGTGCGGACAGCCCAGGCGGATTTGTAGCCGTGCTTATGGTTTTCGAAGCGATGCTCCACGGGCAGGCCGGTCATGCCGACGTAGACGCACGGCTTTTCCGGGTCGCGACGGGGATTGGCGCGAAGGATCGTCGGGTGCTCCGCGACCTTCGCATCGAGCAGGATCACATAGACGCTGTGGTGGAAGTCGGCGGCCACCGGTGTGTGTGGGCGAAATAATAACAGGAGCGTCAAATCCGGGCGGACGTTTCCGATTGAAATCGGAGCGATTGGGAAGAACGAGTGGAGCCGTGATTAAACGACTGATTCCCGCCGTAGCGTTTGCGATTTGCGCCATGACTCTGCTCGCCAGTTGCGCGAAGAATGCGGATGGCAGCCGCATGACCATGGGGGAGCAGTGGAGATCGTGGGCAGCCCGCCAGGATGCTGCGGCTCGGAACTTTGTGGATACCGACCGGGATTCTCGTGATTATGCTCGGACTGCGCCGGCCAGCACGATGCCGGACGATGGGGGGAGATTCAGGGATTCGACGACGTTTTGATCAACGGCGCGCTCGCGTGAGGGGGAGGTTTGGCGCTTCGCGCGTTTGGATCGTCGGCGCCCTGGTGTTCGCCGCTCCGTGAAAGGATTCTGACGTTCGGATTATCTCCGGCCGCGGCTGGAGAAACGGCGTCCGCCTCGGCCAAAGCGCTTTCCCTGATCGCCCTGGGGGCGTGATTGCTTTTGGCCGGGTTGGCCCGGTTGCCAGTCGCCTTGAGGTTGCTGCCCTGCGCGATCGCTTTGATCGCTACGCGGACGCTGCCCTTGTTGATTCCGGCGCTGGCCCTGCGGACCACGATTGCCACCGGGACGCGGCTGCTGCGGCCGATGGTGGGGCTGGGATTGCCTGGGCTGTTGCTCGCTCTGTGGTGGCGGGGGCGGCATGGCGGCCACGCCTTCCGCGACCTTGCGCACGATGCCGCGACCGATGAACTTTTCCAGCGAGCGCAATGCGGCGCGGTCTTCTCCGCTGACGAAGCTGATGGCATCGCCGATGGCCTGCGCCCGTCCGGTGCGGCCGATCCGGTGCACGTAGTCTTCGGCATGCATGGGGAAGTCGTAATTCACCACGTGTGAGATGCCATCCACATCGATACCGCGCGCGGCAATGTCCGTCGCGACAAGGACGCGCACGGCGCCGCTCTTGAACTCATTCAGCGCGCGGAGCCGTTGGTTTTGCGAGCGATTGGAATGCAGCGCGGCCGTGGTGATACCCTGGCGAGCGAGTTGTTTCGCAATGCGATCGGCGCCGTGCTTGGTGCGGGAAAAGACGAGCACCATGTTCATCGCGGGATCCTTCAGGAGATGCAGAAGCAGCGCGGGCTTGTTCGATTTTTCCACTTCGTAGACAAACTGCGTCACCGTCTCCGCGGGGTTCGACCGGCGGCCGATCTCCACGGACTTCGGTGCGTGCAGGAACTCCCGCGTGAGTCCTTCGATCTCCTTGGAGAGCGTCGCGGAGAAAAGCAGGGTCTGCCGCTTCTGCGGAAGCGCCTTCACCACTCTTCGGATGCTCGGCAGGAAGCCCATGTCGAGCATGCGGTCGGCTTCATCGAGCACGAGGAAATCGAGCTTGGAGAAGTCGGCGCAGTTGCGACCCATCAAGTCGAGCAATCGGCCGGGAGTCGCGATGACGAGATCGACGCCCGAACGCAGCGCCTGCATCTGCGGACGCTCGCTCACGCCGCCGAAGACCGTGGCGATCTGCAGCGGCAGATGCTTCGCGTAGGCACGGACATTTTCCTCGATCTGCACGACGAGCTCCCGCGTCGGCGCGAGCACGAGCGCGCGGGTCTTGCGTGGCCCGGACGTTCCGAGCGATGTGGAAAGCTTCGCCAGCATCGGCAGGGTGAAGGCTGCGGTCTTGCCGGTGCCCGTCTGCGCTACGCCGATGAGATCGTGCCCCGCAATCACGAGCGGAATCGCCGCTGCCTGAATCGGGGTGGGCTCGGTGTAGCCTGCCTCCTGGATAGCTTGAAAAATCTTGTCCCCTAAACCTAGCGCGCGAAATGGCATGAACCCGCTAACATGCGCGGGTTCTGGAAAATGACACGCACTATTCCGCGATCGAGGCTGAGGACATTGTCCCGGCGTGCCGGCTGGCGGCTCTTTCAGTGATTTTCCGCGAGCCACACTTTGCCGCATCTGCGATATCCTCGACACCATGGAAACCATTGCAGGAGTTGGCGGAGCGGGGGCGCGGGCGGGCACGGATCACGATCGCGAAGTGCCGGAACTGGACCTTCTCACGCCGCTGAAGCTTCGGGGCATCACCTTGCGCAACCGCATTGTGATGTCGCCAATGTGCCAATACAGCGCGAAGGATGGTTTTGCCGATGACTGGCATCTCGTGCACCTCGGCAGCCGGGCGGTCGGAGGCACAGGGCTGATCATGGTGGAGGCCACGGCCGTGACGGCGCAGGGCCGGATTTCGCCGGGGGACCTGGGTATCTGGAGCGATGCGCATATCGAACCGTTGGCCCGCATCGCGCGCTTTGTGAAGTCGCAGGGTGCCGTGCCGTCGATCCAGCTCGCCCATGCCGGACGCAAGGCCAGCTCGAATCTGCCGTGGCTCGGCGGTAACGCGCTCCTCACGACGGAAGAAGGTGGCTGGGAAGTAATCGGGCCGAGTCCGATTCCGTTCGATGAGGGCTGTCCGGTGCCGAAGGAACTCGATGCGCCGGGGATCGAGGCCGTCGTCGAAGCGTTCGAGGTCGCGACTCGCCGGGCGCTGCAGGCGGGGTTTGAAATCATCGAGATTCACTCCGCGCACGGGTATCTTTTGCACGAGTTTCTCTCCCCGCTGAGCAACCACCGGAAAGACGAATACGGCGGAAGTTTCGAAAATCGGAGCCGTCTGCTGCTGCGCGTCACCGAGCGGCTGCGCGCGATCATTCCTGAGGAATTGCCGTTGTTTGTCCGCATCTCGGCGACCGATTGGGCGGAGGGCGGCTGGGATATCGATGAATCCGTATTGCTCGCGAGGGAACTGAAGAAGCGCGCGGTCGATGTGATCGATGTTTCGTCGGGCGGACTCGTGCCGAGAGCGAAGATTCCGGTGGGGAAGGGTTACCAGGTGCCGTTTGCACGCCGTATCCGGAATGAGGCGGATATCCGCGTGGGGGCCGTGGGACTTATCACGGAAGTCGCGCACGCGAACGAGATCATCACTGCGGGTGATGCGAACCTCGTCTTCCTCGCTCGTGAACTCATGCGCGATCCGTATTGGGCGCTGCATGCGCAACAGACGCTAGGGCAGGAGATGACCTGGCCGACGCAGTACGGATATGCGCTGAAGCGCCGGGCGAAATAGAGCGGCCTCGAAAGCTCGCTTCCGAAAAGGAGCATGGGCCTCCGGCCCGTAACGGGGGATGTGACATGTCGGCGCCCCATGTTACACGGGAGCGCACTCGGCGACTGCGCCAGCGTTGGCGCGGCCTCTCCTGATCGTCTCCGGCAATGATGTTCC
>CBHXZU010000349.1:0-6641 GCA_966125105.1 uncultured Prosthecobacter sp. | reverse complement strand
AGGCGCTGGCCTTGATCGAGCGCGGCGAGATGCAGCCCGCGGGCCTGGCGGCGGTCGAACAGGCGAAGGCAAACGGACGCTGGGAATCCGCATATGCCGGGCCTAAATCCGCGGAAGTTCCGCCGGATCTCCAGGCCGCGTTGAAAGCGCAGCCAAAAGCGGAAGCATTTTTCGCGAAACTCGATCGGCAAAACCGCTACGCGATCCTGTTCCGCCTCGGAACGACGAAGTCCGCGCAGAGCCGCGCCGGTCGGATTCGTAAATTCGTCGAGATGCTCGAGCGAGGCGAGAAGCTGTATCCAGGCAAATAGTGGCGTTTAAATCCGACGCCGAATCCGCTTCGCCTCAAAACCCCGATTCGATGGGACTACGAAGGTCGCGAAGGACGCGAACGTGGGAGCGTTAAAGATTTGGAGTCACATCCGTGGACCAATCGACCGCAAGCGCACTTACGGGCCGCGAGGCATTCGGCATCCAGCCGGAAAATACTCCCAGCGGTTGCCCTAAAGATCGCCAGGCTGCGGGGTCATCTCTTCAGCCCGCGAAATAAAAATAAGCGCGAGGCCTCCTCCACCCAGCACTGGACACTCCCATTCCACCCAAATCTCCATCGCGTCCCTTATGGACTTGGACTCGTCGCAACCGCATTGACCGGAAGGCCGGCCGATCGCTTGACATCCTAAAGGAATCCGATACCCCTCTGTCCGCCCTTTCCATGTCGGCGGTCGATCCATCCAAATCGGCCTCCCTGCATGTGCACAGTTGCGCCAAAAGCGCCGCTGCGGTCGCTCGACCCAGTGAACTGCGGAAAGCGCCATTTAGATACCGCGTCTTCGCTCCACTGACACCCGTCCGTGACACAAGCGTGCTACTGCGCAAGGCGCTCACTTTTATCTGTCCGCCATCAATACAATGAAGACCGCTCTAACTCGCCACCTCCTGACTGCAATTCTCCCGAGCCTAGCCGTCCTCGGGGGCACTCCGGCACTAGGAGAACAAACGCAACTCAATGTTGGCGACTTCGCTTTCGTGCACGCCGGCGCCGATGTCGACACGATCGGATTCGTCTCCCTCGTGGATATTAAGGCAGGAACTTATATCCACATTACTGACAACGCGCGCACCGCGAGCACGATTGACGGAACCAGTTGGCGCCTGACCAGCGGACGTCTAACCGAAGGTCTGTTTACGTGGGTGGCAGCGACGGACATCCCAGCAGGGACCGTGGTGAGTCTTGCAACCGCGGCCGCGACCTTTGGTGTGGATCTTTCAGCGAGTGGAGAAAACTTGCTGGCTTTCCAAGGCACGGTTCGCCAGCCGTCTTTTATCGGCGGCATCGGATTTGCCGCCGCTGGGAGTTGGCTGACGACGGGCACCCCCTCCACGAACAATAGCTACCTGCCGAGCACGCTAACACTCGGATCTACCGCGCTGGATTTGGGCAACTTCGACAATGGAGCATACAATTCCGCTAGCGCCGGAGGGAGCGGGGGCACCCCAGCCGCCCTCCTTGCAGCTATCAATACCGCGACGAACTGGACGACCAACGATACCGCGGTTCCAACTGCTCCGAGCAATTTCACGGTCACCGGCGCGGCGAGCGGAACGGCAGCCCCCAAGCAGTTGCTCGGCTACAGTTTTGGATCTTCGGCTACGAATTACTCCAACGCGCCAACCGTATCATTCGGTGGTGCGACAGCAGGGATCGTGACTTACACGGGGACCGGCGTGTTCGATTCCGACGGAAATACCGGTTTCTCAAATCAAGGGGCGCGCGTTACGGGTGGCCAATCTACCGATGCTGCCCTCAATTTGAGCACCGCCCCGTACTACGGGTTTTCTCTCACTCTCGACCCAGGCGCTACCTTCGACCTCGGCCACGTGGAACTCGAAGCTCAGCGGGACACCAACGGTCCGCTGAAGCTGGGACTTTTTGCGAGCACCGACGGATTCGCTACGTCTTTCCAGGTTGGAACGGACCTCGATCTGACTACGGCCGCCAATTGGTTTGCGCTGACTTTCGACGATGCGACCTCCACCGCACTTTCGGGAACCATTGACTTTCGAGTCTATAGTTGGGCGGCGGGCACAACCGCTGGGATCCTTGATATTGATGAAGTCTGGATAGACGGCGCTATCGCAGTTCCGGAGCCTGCTTCTATTGGTCTTCTCTTGGGCGGCTTGGGTTTAATTTCATCCCTTCGCCTCCGGCGCCGTGCCCGTCACAGCATCTGAATTGCAGCATTCTTTTAACGCGATAGATCAGCGTAACCTGCATTCTGCGTTGTCCCCTTGTTCTCTTCTCCTCCTGCCATTTGAAATCCATGAAAGCCGCCTTAACTCGACGCCCAACTGTCCGCATTCTCGCTGCCGGCGCAGCTGCCCTGCTCGTTTCGCTCACGTCCGCCAAACTCAGCGCGCAGGATGTGCTCTTCACCTACACGTTTGACACGGTTTCGACGACCAGCGGCACCACGACTCCGGGTGGAATCGCGAACAACGTGACGTTTGGCTCGTTCACGGCGGTGGGCACTCCGGTCAACCCGAATGCCAGCGGACGATTCTCGTTCCAAGACTGGTCCCTCGGCGCGACGAACGGCAGCGACACCTTCACCGGGGTCATCGACCTCACGCAGTATTACGAAGTCACACTCACGCCGAACGCGGGGGTTTCGCTGAATCTCGATGCCATTGACTTTACGCTTCAGCGATCCGGCACCGGCATCCGCCAATATAGCGTTCGATCGAGCTTGGACAATTACGCGGCGAACCTGACCGCCGGATTCTCGACGGCGAATGTGAACCTGAGTGTCGTGGATACCCCGGAGCCGAATATCTTCCAGGTCAGTGATGCGACCACGACGGCCAATACCGGCAGCCAGGTTACGTTGGGCAGCCTGTTCGACGCGATTACCACGGCGGTGACGTTCCGCTTCTACGGATGGAATGCTGAGGGGACCGGGGGCACGTTCAGCTTGGACAATGTGGGCTTCACGGGACTGGTCGGTTCCAGCGTTCTGCCAATTTATTGGGATCCCAATGGCGCGGACGTGGGAGTCGGGGGCAGTGGTTCCTGGAACGCGGTCAACACGAATTGGAACAGCGCAGATGATGGCCAGGGCACAGCATCCACGTTTACGGCGGGAGCCGCCGCAGTCTTTGGGGGCACCGCGGGAACGGTGACGATTGCGCCCACGGGAGTCACTGCGACGGGCGGCCTCTTATTTAACACGGCTGGCTACGAAGTAACTGGCGGGGTGTTGACGTTGAATACCAATGCCAACATCAACACCGCGCATGCCGCCGGAACCCTCACCACGGTGAGCGCGCAATTGAGCGGAAACGCCGGGCTGACGAAGACCGGGCCGGGGACGCTGAAACTCACAGGAGCGAACGATTTTGCCGGACCCGTGGTGATCAATGGCGGCGCACTGCAAATCTCCAGCGAGACGAACCTGGGGCAGGCCACCAACCCGATTTCGCTGGGCGGCGGGAAACTGATCGTCACTGGCAATGTGCTGCTCGGAGTCGGCCAGGATCTCGGCGGAAATGGCGCGATCGAAGTCTCGGCCGGGCAAACTTTGGCCACCGCCGGGAATGTGATTCTTTCCGCGCTGAACTTGAGCGGGCCGGGAACGGTCTCGGCGAATGGAACAACGCGTAACGTTGGCGCCGTCACCTTCTCCGAGGCGGGAACCTTGGGAAGCACCGTCGGACCGCTTACCGCCACAACCATCACCACCATGCAGGCGACGGGGACGGCGACCATCACGTCGGATCTCGATCTCGGCTCTGTGACTCGCGCGGTCACCGTGGCAGACGGCACAGCTGCGGTAGACCTCGATCTGCAAGGCGCGATCGCGATTGCGGGGACTGGAACCGGCCGCCTGCTCAAAGTGGGCGCGGGAACACTGCGACTGGGAGGAGACAATACGAACCTCACCGGCAGCGTCCGCATCGGTGTCGCGGGACAGACTCCCGAGCCAGGTGGCACCGTGATCATCGCGCATAAGAACGCGCTGGGGAGCGCCCCCGGTCTGCAGGTGCAGTTCAATGACGGCGTGTTGCGCTCGCAGGTCCCGCTCACTGGGGTGGACGCCATTCCGCTCGGGCTTTCAATTGGCGCCGGTCAAGGGGTACCGGCAACGTTTGCCGGCGCGGACATGGAGTTCGCCGGAAACGTAAGCTTCTTCAAAGCTACCGCCAACGATCCCTACGCCCTTTCAATCCGGGTGGAAAACACGACGAAGTTCTCTGGCAACTTCACCGCGAGCACGGGAGGCGGCCCTGCCGCCGGGTTCAGGCTCACCGGAACCGGCACACTGGTGCTTGCAGGGCCGGCAAACGATATGGGCGAACCGATCGAGGTGGACGGACCTACCCTCGCGGTGAACGGCGCTCTTTCGGCCACAACTGCCACTGTGACAGTGAAGGAAGGCAAGCTCTCGGGGAGCGGAACAATTGCGGGAAACACGATCATTGAGGAAGGGGGGATCCTTGCACCCGGCGACGGGATCGGTGTGCTTACGTTCGGCGGTAATTTGGATCTGTCCGGCGCAGTCGCGATCGGAAATGGCTCGCTCAAGTTCGACCTGGGAGCGGTTGGCGCGAGCGACTCGGTCACGCTTGCCAGCGGTCAACTAACGCTGGGCACCGACGTGCTGACATTCTCCGATTTTGCCTTTTCAACCTCCGCAGGATTCGGTGCCGGAACGTACGTGCTGTTCGACACGCCATTAGGGATTAACGGGACGTTCAACCTGCTCCAAGGTTCCATCGGGGGCTTGGCGAGCACCATCGAGATCAGCCAGGATGGAACCGACTTGGTGCTCACCGTGGTTCCGGAACCGGGTTCGGCATTGATGCTCCTTGGCGGTCTCGGGGTGCTGGCGGGCCGTCGCAGACGCCATCCGTAAACACGGTAATCACGACTGCGTCATTGCCCGCGTGAAGCGACGCCTGGAAGGCCGTGGGCTGATCGAATCTTCCGCAAGACCGACCACAGCCAATCGAGGCCTCATTCAATCGCGCGAGACGGCCCATGCATCGGTTGCGGGAGCAATTGCGCGAGGCGAATCGGCTGCGACACGGGTTGAGACGCCCTCGACCTCGCGCGTGGGAGCTTTTCCGGAGGTTGAATCTGCGGTTTCACAGGTTGCGGGAGCTCTTACCGTCTGCTCGGGAGCTTTTGCAGTGTGCGCGACGGCTATTGCAGGACGGGCGATTCCTTCTGCAGGACGCGCGATTCCCGTTACCGGAGTTTTTACTCTCACGCCACGTGATCGCTCGACGATTCCTCGCGTTGCGCGAACTCCCCACAGTGTTGCGACGAGGATTTTCTCAATTCTGTCGATGCTATCGCGCGCTTTACCGATGTCATGGCGTGTTGCGCCTGCATTATCGCGTGTTGCGCCGACCATTTCGCGTGTTGCAACGACTTCAGCACGTGCTTTGACGGCGCTATCACGCGCGGAGTGTTCAGTGCCAGGCCGGTTGACTTGCGCGCGGGGCGCCAGCCTCGCTGGACAAGGTGCGAGCACCCGCTAAGTTCCGCCGTTCCATGTTCAATCTGCTGGCCGACAAATTGCAGGATGTCTTCCGGAACCTGTCCGGACAGGGGAAGATTTCGGAAAGCAATGTCACCGACGCTCTGCGCGAGGTGCGCATGGCGTTGCTGGAGGCGGACGTGCATTTCCAGGTCGCCAAGGACTTCATTGCCCGCGTGCGGGAGAAAGCACTGGGCGAGGAAGTTTTGAAGTCGATCTCGCCGGGGCAGCAGATGGTGAAGATCTTCCATGACGAGCTGACGCATTTGCTCGGTGGAGACGCGGAGCCGCTGAAGCTGGATCCGCCGGCGCGCATTTTGATCGTCGGCCTGAACGGCGCCGGCAAAACGACGACTTGCGGCAAGCTCGCCAATCTCCTGCGCAAGCAGGGCAAGGCGCCCGCGCTGATTGCGTGCGACTTATTCCGCCCGGCGGCGATCGAGCAGCTGGCGACGCTCGGGCGTCAGCTTAATGTCCCCGTTTTCACGCCGCCGACCGGAGAAAAGGACGTGATGGTTGCGGCGAAGCTGGCCGAAGATTGGCTGAAGCAGACGCCGCATAACGTGGAGATTTACGACACCGCGGGTCGCCAGGAAGTGGACGATGCCTTGATCGCCGAGGTGAAGCGCCTGCGGGAGTATCTCAATCCGCAGGAAGTCCTGCTCGTGGCTGATGCCGCGACCGGCCAGCAGGCGGTGAACGTCGCCACGAAGTTCCACGAAGCGCTAAATATCACCGGCCTGATTCTTACGAAATTGGACGGCGACGCGCGCGGTGGCGCGGCCCTTTCCATGCGCGAAGTGACCAAACGGCCGATCAAATTCGCCGGTCATGGGGAGAAAATGGATGCTTTCGAGGTCTTTCACCCCGATCGTTTGGCGGGCCGGATCCTCGGCATGGGCGACATCGTTACCCTGGTGGAAAGTGCTGCGGCAGCGATCGATGAGGATGAAGCGAGACGGATGGAAGAGAAGCTCCGGAGGGCGGAGTTCGACTTCAATGACTTCCTCGAGCAGTTCAAGATGATGCGCCGATTGGGCCCCTTGGAAAAAATCCTTGGCATGTTGCCCGGCATGGCTAACGTCCGCGACCTTC
>CBHXZU010000348.1:0-6663 GCA_966125105.1 uncultured Prosthecobacter sp. | reverse complement strand
TACATTCATCGCCCCACTGCAAACGGCGTCTTCCGCATCTTCGCGTATGACCAACCCCAGTTGGAGGAAGGCAAGCGCTACGCGTTGCGCGTCGCGAAAGATAGCGTTCGCAGCTATTACCTCGAGTATCATCCCGCAGCAGGCGGGCAGTGGCCAAATGCCGGTCTGCTCCTCTACTCCGGCATGGGTAGCAATGCCGGTCACCTGATCGACACCACTCCGGGAAGCTCGGGAGGAAAAGGAGATGGCGGCATTGCAATCGGCAAAACTTACTCGGATCCCGAAGCCGATCTTCACCTCACCGTTCTCGGTAAAAACGCCACCGTTCCTCCGTCGCTCGACGTCGCCTATCATCGCGGGCCTTTCCCGGGAAATCATGCGCCCACGGTGAATCTCTCGGCCACCGCGACAAATATCTCGGCAGGCGGAAGCATCACCTTCACCGCGTCCGCCAGCGATCCGGATGGCGATGCGCTCGCCTACCATTGGGACTTCAATGACGGCGTCGCCACGACGAATACGCCGACCTTTACCCGGACTTTCCCATCCGTGGATCAGATGACCGTGATGGTCACCGTGAGCGACCTGAAGGGCGGAATCGCGCGCGACTCCATCCTCGTAAACGTCGGCAACCACGGCCGGTCCACGATCAGCGGGCAGGTCTTGAATGGAACTACGCCGGTCGTTGGCGCGCGCATCACCGACGGCACGAAATACTGCTTCACTGATTCCGACGGCACCTACGTGTTGTCCGATCTCACGAACGCCAGCCACACGCTTGCCTGCACGCTGAACGGGTTCACTTTCACGCCGCAATTTACGAACCCCGTAAACGTGACGGGCAATGTCACGTCCGCCAACTGGACTTCCTCCGCCTCACCCACGGTTTCGCTGGCCGTGACCGCCGACACTACTGAAGGCGGCGCGAATGGCACTTTCACACTCACCCGCACTGGCAGCCCAGACGCCGACCTGGTGGTGCGCGTCACACCCGCGGGCGGAACGGCGACGAAGACGACGGACTACACCTTCAGTCCGGATTACGCGACGGACGGCTCTTTCCGCACCTTCACCATCCCGGCCGGCCAATCGTCGCTGACCGTCACGGTCGCCCCCGTGAACGACGGCTCCGCCGAAGGCCCCGAAACCATCTCCCTGCAACTTGCGGCGAACCCTGGCTATCTCACATTTAACGGTGGGGTCGCGACGATGATCCTCAACGACAACGACACCACGCTGCCAAAGGTGAGCGTCGTGGCGACGGCGCCTTATGCGAGCGAAACGGGCGCGGAAACCGGCACGTTCACGTTCACCCGGACCGGGGACGTCACCAATTCCCTCTCGATCAACGTCGCTTACACGGGCACCGCAACGAATGGCACCGATTACACCCTCCTGCCAACGGCGGTGACCTTCCAGGCGCAACAGGCAACCGCGACCCTGAACGTTGCCGCCCTGAATGACACTGCGAGCGAAGGCCCCGAGGACTGCGTCGTCACGATCTCCAGCGGCGCAAATTACCTGCGCGACAGCGCCGCGCAGACCGCCACGATAAGCGTGACGGATGACGACCTCCCCGTGATCACCGTCAGCGTGCTCGACGCCGACGCGGCCGAAGCGAACCGTGACCCGGGCGTCTTCCTGCTCTCGCGCACCGGCAGCACCGCCTCCGCGCTCAAGGTCTACTACGGACTTTCCGGCAGCGCGCTGCATGGGACGGATTACATGGCGCTGCCGGGAGAAATCACCTTCCCGTCCGGCGCCACGAGCGTGCCGGTCATCATCACGCCGTACGACGACGATCTCGGCGAACCGGAAACGCAGTCGGTCACCCTAAACGTCACCACATTCAACAGCGCCTATACCGTTGGACCGAACTTCAGCGCGTCGCTCAACATCACGGATAACGACGACATGCCCGTGGTTTCCGTCCGCAACGGCAGCACAGCCACCGAGCCGTCTACAAATGGGAGTTTCATCTTCCGCTCCACCGCTTCCGCCTCGGGCAATATCACGATTCACTATACTGTGTCCGGAACGGCGACCGCCGGCACGGACTACACGGCCCTTCCCGGCACCCTCACCATATCCGCGAACGGCTCAAACGAAGTCACGGTGAACATCCCCGTGCTCGACGACGCCATTGCGGAAGACACGGAAACGGTCGTGGTGAAGATCACGCCGGATCCCAGCTATCGCATCTACAATGACGGCACCGCCGAAACGCGCCTCCGCGATAACGAAAACGCCGAGCGCGTGGCGGCCTCGGCCGGCCGCGATCCGACGAAGGTGGACAATGCCACCGAGGGCGGTGCCGCGGGCCGCTTCTACGTCTCACGCATCGGCTCGGCCGGCGCGCTCACGGTGAACTACTCGCTCTCGGGAACGGCCATCAATGGCACGGATTACACCACGCTTCCGGGCAGCGTAGTCATTCCCGATGGCGCAACTGGCGCCGACGTCGTGGTCACTGCGATCAATGACGTCGAAATCGAAGGCACGGAAACGGTCATTTTGAATATCGAACCCGGCGCAGGTTACGCGCTCGACGCTCCGTCGAGCGCCCGCATCTACCTGGTCGATAACGAAACGCCGCCCATCACGGTTGGCTTCGCCGCAGCGAGCAGCAGCACCACGGAAGCTCCCGGCGCGCTTGGCGAGTATCGCGATATCGCGGTCACCCTTTCCGCCGTTTCGACAAACGAAGTGACGGTGGAGTTCACCAGCAATGGCGGCACCGCGTCCGGCGATGGCATCGACTGGACCTATGTGGATGCCGCGAATGGCAATGCGCCCATCTCCGGTGGCGTCCTCACCTTCCCGCCAGGGACGACCAGCCAGAACCTGCGTATCCGCATCAAAGACGACGGCGTTGTCGAAGGGAACGAAACGGCGATTCTCGACGTGCGGAATCCGCGGTTCGCCCGGCTCTCGAGCAACAATCGCCACACGGTCACCATCTCGGATGCCAACGATCCCATCCGCCGCGTCCGCTTCCTGCTCGCCGCGAGCACGGTCTCCGAAACACAGGGCACCGAGCCAATGCTCATGGCAGTGCTCGATCGCGCGCCGGCTACGGGCAGCACCGTGACGGTCAATTACACCGCGAGCGGCACCGCCACCGCCGGCAGCGACTACAACTTGCCGGCCGGCCCGCTCACGTTCGCAGCAGGTGAAACGGTGAAGTTGCTCCCGTTGACGATCCTCACCGATGCGCAGACGGAGCCGGTTGAGACGATCGCCATCTCCCTGACCAATCCCGTAGGCGCAGTGATCGCCGAACCCTCCACGCACACGATCAGCCTGCGCGAAAGCACGCTGCCCGCAGTGAGCATCGGCGCGGTGATCGATGAAGTCGGCGAGAATGATGGAGTGGCGCAATTCACAATTACGCGCACTGGCCAAAACTCCTTCCCGCTCACTGTAAATTATCTCGCCACCGGCACCGCGTCCGCACCGGGCGATTACACCGCGCTGTCCGGAAACATTGTCATCCCCGCCGGCCAAAACTCAGTCACGCTTTCAGCGCAACTCGTGAACGACACAATCCAAGAGAATGATGAGACGATCACGATCACGCTCCAGCCAAACGCCGGCTACGATCTTACCACCGCCACGGCTGCGACCGTGAACATCTGGGACGACGACGCTCCGCCAACCGTGGTCATTTCTTCACCCACCGATTCCGAGGTGGTCATCCCGAATGGCGTGGGATTGATCCTGCGCGCCGAGGGCATTCGTGACACCCCGCAGGGTGTGACGAAGCACGCGGTCGCGTGGTCTCAACTGAGCGGCTCTGGCACGATGACGTTCGAGGTAGAAGACTCAACCGCGACCGCAGTGAAATTCTCCGCGCCCGGCGAATACGTCGTGCGCGGCTCTTCGACCTTCGGCACCGCGACCGGAACGGCAGATGTTCGCGTTCACGTCGGCACCACCGTCGTGGCGCAGACGATCGGCACGACGACCGCGCAGGGTTCCTGGAGCACCAATGACCCGGTTGGCGGTGGCGCCGGCGCGCGAGAGATCACGATCAATGGCGCTGGCTCCGGCGTGAGCAGTTCGGGCACCAGCGATGGCTTCTTCTATCTCGCGAAGCCGTTCACTGGGGATTTCGATGTCCGTTGCCGCCTCACCAGCGAAAATGGCACGGGCACGTCACCGCGCTACGGAATCATGGTCAGGGCATCCTCCGCCGCGAATGCGGTTTACGCGTCGAGCCACTACCGCGCAGATAACTTCCACGGCTTCCACGCGCGTCTCACCGCGGGCACGGACCCTTACGACTCTGTGGGAGGCACAGCATACACTCCGCCTGCGTGGCTCCGTCTGGTCCGCACCGGCGACACCTTTACGGGCTACTATAGCACGGATGGAACTACCTGGACCCAGCGTGGCACGACACAGACTATCTCCGGAATGGGCACCAGTCCGCTCCTCGGGTTGTTCGTCACCAGTGCCAACACGGGCGCAACCGTCAGCGCCACGTTCGATAGCCTGAACTTCTTCGTGCCCACCAATACCGGCCCGCTGGTTAACGCTGTGCCCACGATCAGCGGAGGTGGACCTTGGACTGCGACCGCTTCGGTGGTCGACGATGCCCATCCGGTGCCGTCCTCAATCACCACGCTCTGGCGCGCGCTTTCGGGGCCCGGGACCGTGACGTTCAATTCTCCGGCCGCGCTCAGCACAGGAGTGAACTTCACCGCCTCCGGCACCTACCAACTCCGCCTCACCGCCAGCGACGGCGCGATCACCACGTTTGACGAGACAACGGCGACCGTCACCAGCATGACCCCGCAACAGGCTTGGCGGCAGCAGCACTTCGGCACGCCGAACAACACCGGCCTCGCCGCCGATACTGCCGATGGGGATATGGATGGCCTGACAAACCTGGCCGAATACGGCTTGGGCACGTCGCCAACCTCGCCCAATGCCCAACCGCTGGAGACCAGCACGAACGCGGGGCAGTTCGTCCTACAGTTTCAGCGCTGGCCGGATCGGTCCGACGTGACTCTCACGCTGGAGAGCCTGTCGACGCTCTCAGGCGTCCCGACCGCCGCAGCCCGCAGCCAGAATGGCGCGGCTTTCGCAGCCCTTGCGCCAGGCATCCAGATCTCCGAGACGGGCACGAACCCCGTTACGGTCACGGCGACCATCGACCTCACGCCGCAAAATCCTCATCAATTCTTCCGCGTAAAAGTCGAACCTGCGCAGTAATCTCATGGTCTGCGGTTGACGCCCGTTCCCAGCGAGTATCTTTGCGGGAATGCCTTTTCACCTTGCTTCCAACTACTCCCCCCGGGGCGACCAGGCGCAGGCGATTGCGAAGCTCACCAAATCACTCGAAGCAGGAAATCGGCATCAGACCCTCCTTGGCGTAACGGGTAGCGGCAAAACGTTTACCGCGGCCAACGTGCTGCGAAACCTCGATCGGCCCACGCTGATCATCTCCCACAACAAGACACTCGCAGCGCAGCTTTACAGTGAGTTCCGCTCGTTCTTCCCGGACAACGCGGTCGAATACTTCGTCAGCTACTTCGACTACTACCAGCCGGAGGCGTATATCCCTCGCACGGATACGTATATCGAGAAGGACTCCTCGATTAACGAGGAAATCGAGCGTCTCCGACTGAGCACCACGGGATCGCTGCTTTCGCGGCGCGACGTGATCGTCGTGGCCAGCGTCTCGTGTATCTACGGCTTGGCGTCGCCGAAGGACTTCCTGGAGATGTTGCTCGTCCTCAAGAAGGGACAGCAGATCTCGCGGGAAGCCGTGCTGAGCAAGCTTGTGGACATGCTTTACGAGCGCAATGACATCGCCTTTGGGCGCGGGCGCTTCCGGGTGCGTGGCGACGTCGTGGAAGTGCATCCCGCGAGCGAGGACGAGGAGGCGGTGCGCATTGAGTTCTTCGGCGATGAAATCGATCGCATGACGCGGTTCGATCCGCTGACCGGACATGCGCACGAGCAACTCACGCATCTTTCGATTTTTCCGGCGAAGCAATTCGTCACGCCACACGACAAGCTCCGCGTCGCGATGAACGGCATCAAGGAGGAGATGCACGAGCGCATCATCTGGTTTGAAAAGCACGGCAAGCTGCTCGAGGCGCAACGCATCAAGATGCGGACGGAATACGATCTCGAGATGATGCAGGAGATGGGCTTCTGCAGCGGCATCGAGAACTACTCGCGCCACCTCAGCGGACGCCCTCCGGGCTCGCGTCCCTACACGCTGCTCGACTTCTTCCCGCGCGATTTCCTGCTCATCATCGACGAATCGCACGCCACGGTGCCGCAGGTGGGCGGCATGTATGAGGGCGATCGCTCGCGGAAAAATACGCTCGTGGAGTATGGCTTCCGGTTGCCGAGCGCTATGGACAATCGCCCGCTGAAGTTCCCCGAGTTCATGGAGATGGCGGGGCAGATCATGTATATCAGCGCCACGCCGGGTGAG
Organism: uncultured Prosthecobacter sp.; assembly: GCA_966125105.1. Taxonomy (GTDB): domain Bacteria; phylum Verrucomicrobiota; class Verrucomicrobiia; order Chthoniobacterales; family Chthoniobacteraceae; genus SXWH01. The sequence goes on along the minus strand of CBHXZU010000348.1, from coordinate 206 downwards.
TTCGAGATCCGGAACAGCGTGGTCGGCAACAGCGACTATGTCGCGTTCTCGCGGACCCAATTCGGCGAAGAAGTGGCGATTCCCGCGGCAGTCGCGGGAGAGAATCCCGCCCTATCGGAAGAGAGGCAATCCGCTCCGCCACCGCCACCGCGCAATGCGGCGGCGGATTCCACGGAGGGCTTTGGAGAACGGCCAAAGACGCCGGT
>CBHXZU010000347.1:0-6665 GCA_966125105.1 uncultured Prosthecobacter sp. | reverse complement strand
GACATTTCCACCAAGAATGACCTCAGCGCGCGCACCGTTGAACTTATCGGCCCGAGCCCTTTCCTCAGTCCGGCTGGCGCGGGCAATATCTTGAACGCCGGTAACCGTATCGATGTTGGCACGAACAATGTCAGTCTCGCGTACCCGATCGGCAAGGGCGGAGTCGGCAGCCTGACGAAAGTCGGCGCGGGCACGTTGTCGTTGACCTCGGCGCCTACTTACCTCGGTCCGACACTCGTTCGTGAAGGCACGCTGAATCTGCCGACGATCGCGGCGAATACGAGTTCCGCGCTCTGGCTCGTCGCGGATTCCGGCACGGTCGCATCCACCGTGACGAGTGGATTGAATGTGCAATCGCTGATCGTCGGCGCCGTCTACTCCGGTACGGCCAACAGCACGGGCACGCTCACCGTGGGCGGCGGTGTCGTAAATATCGGCGACGGTGGCAACGATGACTTCGTGCTGATTGGTTACCGCGATGCCGGCGCGGGTTCCGGCGCGGGTGGCACTACGCGCGGCACTGTGGATTTCTCCGCCGCCAGCGCGGTGAACATTAATGTCGCTCGCGTGATCCTCGGTCAGAACCCGAATGCCGGTGGCAACAACATTGACGGCAATTTGATCCTTTCGAACGGAACGAACACGGTCACCGCAAACATGTTTGTCGTCGGAAACTCGCTCGGGCCCGGCAACACGGGAACCGCAGTGGCTTCCTCGGTCGAGCTCGGCACGGGCACCACGATTTTCAATGTGGATTCGCTCACCGTCGGCGGTTCCAAGACCGATGCGACGATGCTCCTCGGCGGTGGTGGCGTGTTCAAATTGCGCGGCACGCAGGGCGGAACATCCGGCGCGAACTTGTTCATCGGTGACAATGATGTCGTCGGCACCGGCACCGTTCCCTCGGCAGCCAACGTTCGCCTGGACGTGAGCGCGGGAACGGCAGACATCAAAGCCAATTTGCTGGTGATCGCCCGGCATTCCGGCGGCGCAGGTCAGGGCGGCGGAACGTTTACGTTTGGACCGGGTTTGGTCGAAGCGCAGACCGTCCAAATGGCGGTTACTGATTTTCGCGGCGGCGATACGACCAACGACGGAAACACAGTCGCGGTCATCAACCAGATGGGCGGTGCTTTCCGCTTCGCCGACATGAGCAAGGGACTTGGCAATGCTTCCTACAACTGGAACTCCGGCAGCCTTTCCAACGCCACCGGCTCGAATGCCGTGAACCAGAACGTGACTGTCAACCTGTTGGGAGTGGATCCGCATTTGCTCGACGTCGATGCGAGCCGTAACATGACCTTCCAGTCGAATGCGGGATTCTCGGGGTCTGGCGCCTTCTTCAAAGTGGGTGCCGGGACGCTGGCGCTGGAAGGCGCGAGCACGATGAGCGGCGCCGTTTCCATCGAGGACGGAAAGGTGCTGGCAAACAACGCCACGGGATCGGCGCTTGGGACCAGCGACATTACCGTTAACCTCTTTGGCACCCTCGGCGGCAGCGGCAGCGTCACGGGCGCGGTCACCGTCAATGCCGGTGGCACCATCGCCCCGGGCGCGAGCATCGATTCGCTCGCCACCGGCGCCCTGACGATGACCGGCGGAAGCACGTTTGCGCTCGAGATCAATACGAGCGGCGTTCCCGAAAGCGATTTGCTCTCGGTGACAGGGCCAGTCTTCCTCGACCTCGCGACGAGTCCGGCACTGACGATTTCGAACCTGGGGACCGACATCACGCTCGGCGTGGGAACGACTCTGCCATTCATCAATTACACCGGAACCTGGAATGGCGGGCTCTTTTCGATCGCGGGCAACCCGATCAGCGACGACGTCGAGTCGTTCCAGATCGGAAGTAATCGATTCACGATCGATTACGATTTGAACGGCAACACCGTTGCGCTCGTCGCCGTCCCCGAACCCGGCACCGGCGCAATCCTCCTGGGCGGCCTCGCGTCCCTGGTTGCCACGCGCCGACGTCGTTGCGGCACCCGCTAACGCAGACTGGGAGCATTTTCCGGAAAAGCCGGTAATTGACCGAGTGGTAACTGGAAAGTTTACGATTGAAATTGGAAGCAGCGCGGTAGCGCTGGGAGCAGCCGTGGGACCGGCAGATCGCAGGACGCCGCCGGGCGACCTTAGCTGAAGCCAAAACGATTCGCTCGGTTGGATATTGGCCAGCGCCTCTGACAGTTCCTTTACATCTCTTTCCCAGCGCCGCGACAATTGCCTGAGGCGAATCGCGCAATCTTGGAGCGATGAATACGCATTCGCTTTGCCTTTCCTGGCGCCTCACGCTCGCTGCGGCCGCCGTCGTTGCCGCCACGGCATCTCTTTCTGCTGAAGACGGCGCGGTTCAGCGGCGAGCCCAACTTCCCGCCACCGCCCTGCCCGGCACGGTGGCCGGCACAGCTGCCGATTTAGCCGCGCCAAACGCCGAGCCCAAGCCGCTCGACGAATCCATCACCGCCGGCATCGAGTATTTGCTCAAGCATCAGCAGGACGGCGGAGGATTCGGCCAGGGCGGGGGATGGCGCACTGGCGGCGGCCAACGCGGTGGCCGTGTTGAAGGCGCCAAGGTCGAAGATCCCGCGGACCTCGGCAACACCTGCATCGGCCTCATGGCTCTGTTGCGAACCGGCAACACCCCCGCCACTGGCGCGTATCGTGAAGCTGCCACGAAGGCGTTCGAATTCCTCTGCCGGCAGGTGGAAAAATCCGACGACGCGTCCCTCTACGTCACGTCCGTCCGCGACACGCAGCTTCAATCGAAAATCGGACAATATGTGGATACCTTCCTTGCCGGATGGACTCTTTCCGAATTGAAGGGCCGCGTGCCCGAGGAGTTGGAAAAACGCCGCGCCGAAGTGCTCAACAAGGTCGTGGCCAAGATCGAAAAGAATCAAAAGGAAAACGGTTCCTTTGAAGGGAACGGCGGCTGGGCTTCCGTCCTTTCGCAAGGTCTCGCGAGCAAGGCCCTGAACGGAGCCGCCCGCAGCGGCGCAAACGTCAGCGCCCAAGCCCTCGCGAAAGATCAACGCCAAAATGAAGAAGGCCTCAACCAGGCGACCGGCACGTTCGCCCCAGCGACCGCCGCGGAGCCCTCGAGTGCCGGCATCTCTCTCTATCGCGAAGCTTCGAAGCTCGGCGGCCTGTGGGAGAAGAACGCGACCAATGCGCAAGGGAGGAAGAGAGCCGAAGCCGTAGTTGCCGACACCAATGCTCCGGAACCTGCAAAGGCGCAGGCCCGCGCAGATCTCGACCGCATTCAAAAAGAAGACAACGCCGCGCAGGTCGCCACTCGCGCCGTTGCCGGAAAACTCGCGGACGCAAAGTTCGTCAGCGGCTTTGGCAATAACGGGGGAGAAGAGTTCCTCAGCTATCTCACGCTGGCCGAAGCCCTCTGCGCGAAGGGCGGCAAGGAATGGGAGGATTGGAAAACCAAGACTTCACTCACCGTTCGTTCGGCGCAAAATGCGGACGGCGGCTGGTCCGGACACCACTGCATCACCGGCCGCACTTTCTGCACCGGCGCCGCGCTGCTTGTGCTCACCGTCGGACGCGATCCCGGCGCGGGCGTCGCGAAGGTGGAAGTTCCCGCTGATTCCTCCTCGGCGACGGTGACGCTGAAACTCGATCAAACACCTACGGTCACGCCTTCCATCGCTCCCGCGCCGGCGCCTGGGCCGCTCGTGCCGTCTGTTCCTCCTGTCCCGCCAGTCACAACGGTGCCGCCGTCGGAACCGCCAACGATCGCTCCGCCCATTACACCTCCGCAGTCCTCGGTCGCGCCCCAAGTCCTCACATTGCCAACTCCGGCGGTCACTCCTGCGTCCCAACCGGTCCCGAAACTCTGATCATGAAGCCTGTCTCGATTGGTCGGCGCAATTTCCTCCGCCTTCTTGCGGCGGGTACCGTCGGCGCGAGTATCGATGCCGTCGCTTGCGGCGGTTACGGGATGCAAAGCGTCCCTGTCATTCGGGGCATGGAGTTTCTCACCCGCATGCAAAGCCGCGATGGCGCGTGGCGGTCTGGGCATTACGGGTTCTTCCGCGAAGGTGACGCGCTCACGCCAGTCGTCCTCCACACGCTCTCGCGCTGCCCGCAATCCGCCACGGTCGTGGATGCGATGAACCGCGGCATCGCTTGGCTCAATGATTTGACCGACCGCATCTCAAAGACTGCCGAACCCTGGGCCGAGTTGCGCTATCCACTCTTCACCGCCAGCTACGCGGCCCGGTTCTACAGCAGCCAAGGAGAAGCCGCTCGTGCGGCAGTCTGGGCTGACTGCATCGAACACCTGCAACTCACAACGCGGCTCGGATGGATAGAAGATGACCCATGGTATGGCGGTTGGAGCGACGCTCCGCGTCCTCCTGAGCGCGTGGATGGCGGTTCAATGCCCGATATGTTGAATCCCAACGTGTCCGCCACCGCCTACGCCGTTCAGGGTCTCGCCGCGTGCGGGCGTCAGGCACCAGCCCTCGCGGCGCGCCCATTCATCCTCCGTTGCCAAAATGACGGCAGCGGCTCGTCTTGCGGGAGTTCGGTCGACGACGGCGGATTCTTCTTCGCGTTGAACGATCCGACCCGAAATAAAGCGGGCGCTGACGGCACGGATTCTACCGGATGCGCGCGGTTTCGTTCCTACGGCAGCGCCACCTGCGACGCCCTTCTCGCGCTCTTCTCGATCGGAACCCCAGGAGATGAGACAAGCATCGCGCTCGCCCTCGATTGGCTCAGCGAGCGAACCGCCGAGTTCGTCCACCCGGGCGATTGGCCGGCTGATCGCGCCGATAGCGGACGGGCGCTCCTCTACTACTACGCGCAGGCCTTTGCCCAAGTGCTGCGGCGCGCGCGGTTGCCGTGGACGGATCGGGCAAAGCGAGTTCTCCACACCGGCCTTGCGCTCCAGCAAAAGCCGGACGGATCGTGGTCCAATAGCGACGCCGAAAGCTGCGAGGATGACCCCTTGGTCGCCACCGCCTTCGCTCTTCAGGCGCTGCGGACGTAATCCAACGCGAAAGTACCGAGTTCCGAAGCACGAGTTCTCGAGGACATCGCCCGCGCAGGGGGCAATCCTGGCAGGTAAAGGTGTCGCGACCATTGCGCGAGCGAGATTCCCTCCGTTCGCGTCCAAGCGCGTTCGGGCTGCCGATTCCCAAAGCATGGCTAGATTTCTTTCGTCGGTGAGCCTGCCATGGATTGCCTCTTTGCGTTCGCATCGCATCAACGACATCCAACTCGTCCGCCTCCGCGCGTTCATTCTCCCGAGCATCGATGGCCCGACGGGGGAGGAAACACCGGCCCCTGAGGCGCCGATGGAAAGGAGCGACGCATGATCGACACCGCATTCGTCCTCATGGTCACAGGCGCCATGGCCACCGCCGCCGCAAGCAGCGCCGGCCCTCGAGACGCCGTCCAATTTGCCTACCGCACCGGTCTGCTTCTCCTCGCCATCGCATGCCTCGGAGCCGCGCTCTACGTCGTCTTCCACAACGGCCCGTGGCTTTATCCCGCCGCCCTTTCCATCAACGGCGCCGCCTGCGTGTCCCACGGCATTTCCCTCAACTTCCGCCTCCGATTCCTCAGCGGATTCCTCTTCAGCATCCTCGGCGGCATCCAACTCGGGATCGTGCTAATCCTCGCCGCCTCGGTCGCTTAGCCTCTCGCCTCCTCGAAATCTAAGCACGAGCGATCTCCAGTTGCCCGTAATCCCTCGGGTTTGATTACGAGCCTTCCCAACCCCAAGCTGCGTGGAGGAAAGCCCGTTTCGAAAGGCACCGCCGCAACCCCGCTGCGCGGTCGCCCGTCGCGTGCGACCAGAGAGGCGGCTTCCCCGCCGCCTCTGGCGCGAAGCGCCAGCTTACGGGACGCGCGCTCCAACGATCACCTGCCGAACCCGGAAAGGAGCCCTTACACATCGTGGCATGCATTCCGAAATCGCCCTTTTGCATGGCCCCAAATCACCCCGTCGGCAGCGTAAACAACATTCCAGACCCGCAGCCCAGGATTCCGAGCCTGCAAGCCAGGATTCCAGACCTGCAACCAGGAATTCCGAACCTGCAGTCGGGAATTCCGCACCTGCGATCCGGAATTCCGCAGCTACACATGAGAATTCCACTCCTGTTTTCGTGCCAACCTGCCGTGCAAAACGCTTTGCCTGCAGTGCAATTTGAAGTGACCGCCGTGCAGGTGAAAATTCCACACCTGCAAGCGGGAATTCCGCAACAGCAATCGAGAATTCCAGACGTGCAACGCAGAATTCCGCGCCTGCAACTGGGCATTCCGCGCTGCAGTGGGGAATTCCACGCTGCAACGCAGAATTCCGCGACGTCGATCCGGAATTCCAAACCTCCCATGCAAGATTCCACCGCTGCAAGTCGACCTGACTGTAGAGCGCTGCTTCCGGTCCGCGGGTGGGGACGCATTCATCCCTTCATCCATCTGCAGGCATGCTGCAAGAAGCTCATAAAGCGAAGCCGGCCCGCGCAAACCTCCTCCTGTCTCCGAAGAAGCGAGCAAGTCCTGCTCCGAATCCGTGCTCTGGGGCCTAATGTCCGGCCTTCTTGGAAGTCTCCTCTCTGCCTTCCTCTGAAGAGCGCAGGCAGCCCTGAAAACGGCGCTGTTTTGCGAATGGCTCACGAAGGCCTGTTCACGCGGCTCGAAAA
>CBHXZU010000346.1:0-6665 GCA_966125105.1 uncultured Prosthecobacter sp. | reverse complement strand
TTCCTCCGTGTACGCGCGAACCGCCTCCTCCGGAGTTTTGGCGTGCAGCGTCGCGCATGCGAGCGTGGAAATTAGCAAGATGTGACGCATAAAGTTCGCGGTCGAACGGATCAAAATCAGTGGGTGCCGAGAACCGGATCAAAGCATTCCACTAAAAGCAAGCTGCCTGGTTCCCAGTAGTAGTTGCAGGCGCCGCGTTAGCCGTCGCGGTCATTTGGTTACATCGTAAACGCATACACAAAAATTCTCCCGTCGGGTGCTATGCCGACCCACCCATTGCTGCGCCCGGTAAGAGACTTGGGACTGTAGAACGCAAGTCCGAGAAAGTCCTCGCGACTGAGCCACCACGCCAGCGCCTTCTTGGGTGTAGAATACCTGGGTGGCGTGTTTGGTGGTTCAATCGCCGGTAAAGCCGCGCGCCATGCAGCAAGGTCAGCAGGAACATCATGGGAGACTTGCAAGTGGCGTTCGCAACCAAAAGACGAATGCAAGGGTGGAGAACATAGCAGAAAGAACGAGGGAAACAGAAAAGCCGCGCTCGAAGAGAGTACGAACCGAAACGTAGACCAAGGTCGGGTGCGCGATGCAGCCCGCCCCATAAAATGGAGCCATCCATGTCCGCTCCCAATCGAACCGGATTGTTGCCCAACCCCAAGCCGCAATGAGCGCGGCGAAGATGCAAATCGGCAGAAGCCGGCCCGGGGCGACCGATATAGCCGGGCGACGACACTCCGTTAGAGGCGCCTCCGTTCCTTCCGGCAAAGTGTTGGATTCTCTAGGCTCCACTGCCGAGGCTAATGAATCAAACTCACTCGCACTGGGCGGCGAGAAAATGTTTCCATGGAAGACAGGCAACGCGGCTGTCCGCAGGCAGTCGCAGTGCAACGTCAGACGTTGCGGTCGATCGGGAAAAGACGCTCATGCAGAGACCGGTTCCAGTAACTCGATGCGGTTGCCGAACGGGTCAGAAACATAGATGCGACTGTAGCCCTCAAGCGGTTCGTCGTTCACGACGGCAATACCAGCGCGCTGGAGATGCTCAACCATCGAGACGAGGTGCTGGACGACAAACGCCGGATGAGCCTTTTTGGAAGGGCGGAAATCCACCTCGACGCCGAGATGCACGCGCAAGGTGCCGCCCTCGAACCACACACCGCCACGCTTGGCGAGGTTGAGAGGCTTGGGGACTTCCTTGAGACCGAGGATGCCAGAGTAGAACTCACGGGCGCGGGCCTCCTCTCCAACCGGCATCGCTAACTGAACATGGTCGAGGCCGTGAACCCGGAAGTCAGATGTGCTCATGATCGCTCGTTCTCGTTATACCGACGTCCCCGAAGCTCCACAGTCCGAGGAATTGGTGCGGCGGGCATGCCCGGCACGGAAAGTTCCGATGCGAACGGAGAACTCTTATTCGAGGTCGACTCTGCCGCTTAGCTTCTTTCGCGGGAAGCGCCACTCAAAGGAGTAATGATGCTGCCGGAGTCAGAGGTCAACCCGGGGGGCGAATCGTATCGCCGCTCCTGCCTCATTCATTACAAGGTGAGCACCCGTGCGAGTCGAAAGGCGCTGGTGAGGAACGCCTCGCCACACTCCTGGTGGTCCCCGCTCGCGTCTCGCGTGACCACTGGGCTTCTATCTCTCGAGGATCACCTCAGCGGTGAATAATGCGTTAAAGCCGCGCGCCGGCGGCAATTCCTCCTTCGGGACCGCGGGTTTGCGCGTTCCGGGCGACGACTTTGTTCGTGCAGTCCATGCCGACTAGCTATTTAATTGCGCTAGTCACCCACCATTAACCATCCAGAAGACGGTGGCGCGAGAGCGCTGCCGGAAATTGCTGAGTCGAGTCTCACGACAAGGAGCAAACCATGAAAAAACATGCACGATGGCTCGCCGCGTTCGCGGCAACCGCAGGAGTGTGTTGGAACGGGGTGTTTAGCGCGATGGCAGCCGACGAGGACACGCGCCGGGCCGCCGAAGCGCGGGCGAAAGATCCGGCATGGAGGCCGTCCGCGCAGCAGGTGGGCACGATCCAGGTCGGCGACGGCAGAAACTCCGGCGCGCTGAAAAGTTTCTGCCTGAACGCCGAGGGGAACATCCTTGCATGCTTCGCTCCGAACGGGGTCGCGAAAACTTCAGCGGCGGGCAACGCCCCGGGCATCCGCGTTTATTCGCCTGCCGGGAAATTGCTTCAAACTCTGCCGACGGAGATCAAACCGGCAGCAATCGCCGTGGCGGGAGACGGCGCGATTTTCATCGCGGGTGAGGGGAAGCTGCAAAAGCTGGACGCCGCCGGAAAGATGCTCGCGTCAGTTCCTTCCCCAGTCGCCAGCATCCCGGTCGAGATCACTCCCGCGATAGAGCAGATGCTCAAGGAGTCGAGACGCTACAGTCCAGAGGAGCTCACGCGCACCAAGGCGAGCCTGGAGCGTCGTCGCGCAGACGTAACGGGCCTGGGAGTGACCGAGCAGGATGTCTTCATGGCGGTCCCAACGCCGAATGAGTACACCTACAGCGTGTATCGTTTCGATCACGCTTTGCAGAATCCGAAGCTGGTGGTCGATAAGCTGCGCGGCTGCTGCGGGCAAATGGACATTCAGGCGCGCGATGGAAAGCTGTGGATTCCGCACAACGGCCGGCACTCCGTGGAAATGCGCGACCGGGATGGAAAGTCGCTTTCCAAGTTCGGCAGAGGCGGCAAGGTGAAGGCTGAGGATTTTGGAGGATGCTGCGAGCCGAAGAACATGCGGGTGCTGGCGAATGGCGACGTCCTGGTTGCGGAATCCGGGCCGCCCTTGTGCATCAAGCGTTTCTCCGCAGCGGGTGAGTTCCGCGGGGTCGTGGCGCTCGTCGATGAGAAGTCAGAATGCGTGCGCGTGACCGTCGAGATGAGTGCGGACGGGAACACCTTCTACCTGCTGGACACCCAGCGCGATGCCATCCGCATTTTCAAGGCAAAGAGCTGAACCTGCATCCGCGCGAACGAGGCGATGTAGCATCCTGGGGACCCCAAACCCCAGCTCGGCCCAGCGCCGAAGGCGCATTCTGAACCTTGGACGTTGGATGCTGAGTCGACTCAACCCGCGCCCCGCGCGCGAGGACGGCTCCCTCGGCGGGATGTTGTATGATGGACGTTGTCGGAACGCCATCGTCCGACTCTGCGCGGCGGCGCTGGCGATGGTGCTGAGCGTGGCAGGCCTGAGCGGCAAGCCGCCGGAGAAAAAGCCGGCCGTGCTGGTGGTGATGGATCCACTCGCGAAAGAACTCGCCTGCGCGTGTGTGAAAGGATTTGGCCAGCGCGATTATCGCAAGCTGGCTGCGAAGCTCGAGGCCACTCTCGATCAGCCGATCAGCATCGAGTTCTCTGACGATCTCGCCGAGACGATCGGGATCGTCGGCCTGGAGCGGGAAATTATCGTCGTTGGCGAGCCGTCGCTCGTTGAGCGAGGGGCCGGCAGGACGAAGTTGAAATATCATCCCGCGTGCAAGCTCACCAGCCTTGACGGCAGCACCACGGTCGAGGCCGCGTTCGTGGCGCGCGCGAGTGATCCAGCGAAGGAACTGAAGGATCTTGCCGGGCGGAAGGTGCTCGTTGGATTCGATGAAGCTGACGCAAAACATGCCGCTGCGCTGAAGGCACTGGAGGCCGTGAAGCTCGATCCGCCCGCTGTCCTGGAGCGCCGAGGTGCGGGCAACGAGGCTGCGCTCGACGTGCTCGACAGCACGGGGCCACTGTCGCCAGTGGCAGTGATTCCCGGCTATGCGCTCCGGTTGCTCGAAGGCTGCGGCAGCATCGCGCCGGGGGACCTGAAAGTGATCGGCCGGTCGGAAGCGGTGCCGTTCATCACCACCTTTTTGAGCGACAATGTCGCAGCGGAGAAAGAACGCAAAATCCTCGGTGTGCTGCTCGGCCTCAAACGCGACGCAAAATTGCTGAAGGCGATGGAGAGCCGCGACGGCTTCGTCCCGATGAACTCCGCCAAATCATCATCTGGCGCGTCGGATTGGCCGGATTGGCGTGGATCGCGGCGCGACGGGATTGTGTCGAAATTGCCAACGCGCTTGTCCGAAACCCCAAAGTTCGTCTGGAAGAAGGCCACGATGCATGGCGGTCTCGCCGGCCTGAGCGTCAGCGATGGACGGCTAATTCTGGCCGAGCGCGACTTTGATGATGAGCGCGACGTCTACCGCTGCCTGAACGCGGACAACGGCGAACTGCTCTGGCGCATCGAGTACCCTGCGCGCGGTCAGTTGGACTATGGGCAGTCTCCGCGAGCTGCCCCCGTGATTCACCAGGGCCGAGCGTACCTGCTCGGTGCGTTCGGTGAATTGCGCTGCGTCGACGTCACGAATGGAAAGCTGCTCTGGAAGCGCAATCTCCCGCGCGAGTTCAAAGCCGCGTTGCCGACCTGGGGCATGTGTTCACCCCCGCTTGTAGTGGATGACCTCCTCATCGTGAATCCCGGCGGGGCGAAGTCCTCTTTGGTCGCCTTGGACCGCGTCACAGGTCGCACGCGTTGGGAAACGCCAGGATCGCCCGCTGCCTACTCGGCTTTCATCTGCGCTGACTTTGGTGGGCGGCGACAGATCGTCGGCTATGATAAGGAGTCGCTGGGAGGTTGGGATGTGAAGACCGGCTCGAGGCTCTGGAAGCTCGTGCCTACTACTGAGGGTGACTTCAACGTTCCCACGCCCATTGCCGTGGACGGCGGACTCCTTGTCGCCACTGAAAACAACGGGACACGGTTTTACCGCTTCGCGCCTTCGGGACAAATCATAACCGAACCAGCTGCTGCCTTCGCCGGCCTGTCACCCGATACGTCGACGCCCGTGGTAACGTGTGGCCGCGTATTCGGCGCGAAAGACGGCCTGCACTGCCTCGGCACGAGCAACGGCCTGAAGCCAATTTGGCACCGCGAAGAGACCGCGCTCGGTGATCACGCGACCTTGATGGCGGATGGCGAGCGCGTGTTGGTGGTCACGTTGGGTGGCGAACTCATCTTGTTGGATGGCCGATCGGATACGTGTTCCATACTTTCGCGCCTGAAAGTGTTTGAAAGTGACGTCGAGGTATATTCGCATCCCGCGCTGGTGGGATCGCGGCTCTACATGCGCGGCGGCGACAGCGTGGTGTGTGTGGACTTGGGAACGAACTGAACATTATGCGGCACTCTGCATCCGCGTTCTTGAAATCTCTCATCGCCCTCAGCCTCGTGGCGGTATTCTGCTCCGGGGTTTTCGCCGAAACACCTGCGCCGCCGCCCGACGCTCAGCTGCTTCCGGCACTCCGTCCCTACGTGAACCAAGTCGCCGCGGAGTTGAAATTGATCTCGGCGGAGCGAAGGGCCGTCTTGGATGCGATAGCCACCACCATCGCAGCCCGGCTCGATCGCGGAGACAACGCGGACCTGACCTTCATTTGCACGCACAACTCGAGGCGGAGTCACATGTCGCAGATCTGGCTCCAGACCGCCGCGGTCTACTATGGGCTCGATAAAGTCCACGCGTGGTCTGGAGGCACGGAGGTCACTGCCTGCAATTGCCGGACGATTACCGCCATGCGGCGCGTGGGCTTTAACATCGAGGACGCCACGAAGGGCGATAATCCCCTATACCTCGTGCGATATGCTGGAGACCGTCCACCGATCCGCGCGTATTCCAAGCGGTACGATGCCGACGCCAATCCGAAGAGCGATTTCATCGCCTTGATGACGTGCAGCAACGCCGACAAATCCTGTCCGAAGGTCGAAGGCGCGATCGCCCGCTACGCCATCCACTACGCCGATCCGAGGTTGTGCGACGACACCCCCACCGAGACGACCGCCTACAACGAGCGCTGCCGGGAGATTGCCCGCGAGATGTTTTACATCATGTCGGAAGTGCGCAGACTGCTTGAAAAGCTGACGCCACCCTGAGGATGGACCAGTCTCGTTACGATCGCGAAGCGGTGTAGGAAGAAAGCGTCACGCGAACCCTGGCTGTTTCGAGTTCCAAGGCGCGGAAGTCTCGATCCATGGTGTCGTAATCTTCCCGGCCGGCCGCATTTTCGAGCGAAGTGGTAAGACGGCTGGCCTCACTTGCCCCAAATGTCTTGAGCGTGCCGATCAGCGCGTGCGTGGAACGGGCCACATCGGAAGGATTGCGCCGTTCGATGGAGTCTCGAATTCCGCCGAGCAGCTGCGGCGCGTTTTCGTGGAAGAGCGAGATGATCCGATGCATGAGGACTTCATCGTCATCCAGACTGTCCAGCAATGCTTGTCGGCTCAGCGTTGCGGACGAAGGGGTTGGCTGTATTTCCACGCCGGTTTGGGCGGCGATGGCGTGGCCGTTTGCTGGCTTCGCGCGCTCCGCTTTCTCGTTCGCATACTTAGCAAGCAGGGCAGTGAGTTCATTCTTATCGATCGGCTTTGCGATGTGGTTGTCCATCCCGCCAGCAATGCAGCGCTCACGATCGCCAGCCATCGCGTGCGCAGTCATGGCAATGATCGGCGTGTGTCGTCCCGCTTCGGCCTCCCACTGTCGGATCGCGGCTGTGGCTCCGAGCCCGTCCAACTCCGGCATTTGCACGTCCATGAGAATCAGGTCGAACTCTTCACTCATGGCAGCCTTCACGGCTTCCACTCCATTCCCCGCGTGCACCACGAAGTGCCCGCGCTTTTCAAGAAGGG
>CBHXZU010000345.1:0-6670 GCA_966125105.1 uncultured Prosthecobacter sp. | reverse complement strand
CGAGCAATATGTTCATGGGGCCGCCGGGCACGGGCAAAAGCACACTCGCCGTGCGGTTCGTGCACAGCGTCGCCCAGCGCGGGGAGCGGGCGATGCTCTTCACCTTTGATGAAACCGCCGCGATCCTTCTCGCCCGAGCGAAGGAACTCGCGATGGATCTGACGCCCTATATCGAAAAGGGACTGGTTCTCGTCGAGCAAATCAACCCCACCGAGATCTCCCCAGGCGAAATGGCGCATCGCATTCGCGGAGTCGGCGGAAATAATCCCGCGCGGATCGTGGTGATTGATAGCATCAATGGTTACCTCAATGCGATGCCTGCAGAACGGCATCTCGACCTGCAGCTGCACGAGCTTTTAGCGTTCCTGAATCAACAAGGAGTCGTCACCATAATGATCCTCGCGCAGCAAGGTCTGATCGGGCCGGCCATGAACGCTGGTGTGGATTTGACATACTTGGCAGACACGGTGGTATTGCTGCGTTACTTCGAGCACATGGGCTCCGTGAAGCAGGCTATCTCGGTGATCAAAAAACGCAGCGGCAATCACGAGCGCTCAATTCGAGAATACACCGTTTCGCGCGAGGGAATCGCGGTCGGAGAGCCGCTCAAGAATATGCAGGGAGTTCTCACCGGAGTTCCCAAGCTGATCAACGCCACAAATCCGGACACCATGCAGCAGCGGGGAGGATGAACATTCCTCTCGTCAGCCCGCCCGGTCCCGAGCAATCCGCCGCCTTGGTTCGCCAGGAAGCAGAGCGGCAGGTTTTGGTCTTTGCGCCGACTCGAAACGACTCGGGATTAACCGCGGACTTCCTGAGGAGCGCCGGGATGCAGGCAGTCCCGTGCGATTCCATGGAAGAAGTCTGTAGGCGCGCTCAGCCGGCCTGCGGGGTAATCATCGTTGCCGAGGAGGCGCTCACTCCCACGGCCCGTGAATGCCTGCTGCGGATGCTCGCAGTGCAGGAGCCGTGGTCGGACTTGCCGATCATTGTCATCACTTCAGGCGGCGAGGATGCGCACTTGCGATTCCATCAACTCGGGGCGGCGGCCCCGGCAGGAAACTTCATGCTGCTCGAGCGCCCGTTTCGCCCCGAGACTCTCGTGCGATCGGTGGAAGCGGCATTGCGCGCCCGCCAGCGTCAATACGAAGGGCGTGACTTGCTGGGCGAGCAGAGGGCCACCCGCGAGCGCCTGCAGCAGATTCTCGAGAGCATCAGCGACGCATTTGCCGTCCTCGACCGAGAGTGGCGCTTCACTTATGTGAATCGCAGCTACGCTGAGCTGTTTTGCCCGGATTCGCCGTCTCCGAAGAACATGCTTGGGAAACCGATTTGGGATTGCTTCCCGGATCTGGCCGGGACGGACCTGGAGCAGTTTTACCGGCGGGTGATGCGAGAACAGCGCTCCAGCACGATCGAGGTGCATTACGCGCGCATCGATCGCTGGATCGAGGTGCGCGCGCACCCCACGGCCGAATCGCTCTCCTTGTATGTTGCCGATGTGACGGAGCGGCGCCGCGCGGAGCGGGCATTGCGGGAGAGCGAGGCTCGCTATCGCACGCTCATGGAACGGGCGAGCGAGGGAATCTTTGTGAGCGATCCCCAGGGGAGACACGTGATGGTGAATCCTGCCGGCTGTGAGATGCTCGGCTTCGACCTCGACGAGATTCTGCAGTTGCGGGCGCGGGAGCTCTACGCGCTCGACGACGCCACGTTGGTGCAATCGGAAATTGAGCGCATGCGCGAGGGGGACGTGCTGCATCACGATCGCAAGATGCGGCGCAAGGACGGAACTTTCGTCCACATCGAAGCCAGCGTCACGAAGCTCACGAACGGGCTCATTCAGTGTGTGGCGCGCGACGTGACGGCGCGCAAACGCGCGGAAGAGGAACAGCGCCGTCGAAGCGAACGCGCCCAGTTGCTTTCCGAAACTCTCGGCCTGTTGCTCGGCGCGGGGGATCCGGAAGTGATCGTGCGCGAACTTTTTCCCAAGGTCGCCGCGCAGCTTGGCGTGGAAATCTACCTGAACTTCATGGTGGATGAACCGGGGCAGAGTCTCCGCTTGCACGCCTACGGTGGTCTCGATGAGGCCACGGCGGAGTCGCTCGGTCACCTGGAGTTCGGCCAGGCAATCTGTGGCTGCGTCGCGGAGATGCGACGTCCGGTGATCGCAAATGCCATCCAGGACTCTGAAGACCCACGAGCCCATTTGGTTCGGGGCTTGGGAATCCAGGCGTACGTTTGCAATCCGCTGATTGCCGGCGATCGACTGCTGGGAACGCTCTCATTTGGCAGCAGGAAGCGGCAAGCTTTTGACAACGACGAGCTCGAGTTCCTGGGGGTAGTCGCGCAGTATAGCGCGGTCGCGCTCGATCGCCTCAGAACGACGCGTGAATTAAAGGCACGCACGCGAACGCTCGAGGTGCTGAACCGCATCGGCGCCCTGCTCTCGGGTGAGTTGGATCCGGATCGGCTCGTGCAAGCGGTGACCGATGCAGGTCGCGAGGTCACGCAAGCCGCGTTCGGGGCGTTTTTCTACAATGTCACGAATCCACAGGGTGAGTCCTACATGCTCTACACGCTGTCTGGGGCGCCCAAGAGCGCCTTTGAAGGCTTCAAGATGCCGCGAAACACGCCCCTGTTTGGGGCGACGTTTCGCGGCGAGGGCGTTGTCCGGATCGCCGATGTCCAGAAAGACAAACGCTACGGGCGCATGGGACCGCATTTCGGCATGCCAAAAGGGCATCTCGATGTGCGCAGCTACCTCGCCGCGCCCGTCATTTCGCGCTCCGGCGAAGTCTTGGGAGGATTGTTCTTCGGTCATCCCGAACCGAATGTTTTCACGGAAGAAGCTGAGCACATTCTCGCCGGCATCGCGGCGCAGGCGGCCATCGCGATGGATAACGCGCGCCTGTACGAGAGCGTTCAGAAAACCGCGGATCGGCTCAGTCTTTCGATCTCCTCGGCCAACCTTGGTGACTTTACGTGGGACGCGAAGACAGATCGCATCATCCTCTCGCCGCGAACGGCGGAGATCTACGGGGTCAGCCATGAAGCAAATCATACCCGCTCGGAAATGCGGAAGCTGTTGCATGAGGCGGATCAGTCGCGCTCGAAAGCAGCGCTTGAACGGTCCATTGCGGAGAAGATTGAATACGATATCGAGTATCGAGTGAATCGGCCCGACGGTTCGCAACGTTGGGTGGCTGCCAAAGGACGCCCGTATTACGCAGCGGACGGAAAAATTGCCGGAATGGTGGGAGTCGTGCAGGACATCACTGCGCACAAGCACGCGGAGATGGTAAGCGAGGCGAAGCGGAAGGTGCTTCACCTTCTGGCCGAGGGGGCGCCGCTCGAGTCCGTGCTCGCGGAACTTGTTCGATCCGTCGAATTGGAAGCTGAGCGGCGGATGAAAGGATCAATCGTCCTGGTCGACGACGATGGCGTGCATCTTCGCCACGGTGCAGGGCCGAGTCTTCCTGCGGCCATTATCCAGGCCAGCAATGACATTGTGATCGGGCCGAGTTCTGGCGCTTGGGGCGTGGCAGCGTTTACGAGACAGCCGGTCTACGTGCCGGATATCGCCACAGATCCGATTTTTGCGGCTCACCGGGGTCTGGCGCTTTCCCATGGCTTGCGGTGCTGCTGGTCCATGCCGATCTTCTCGAGCGATGGCGAGGTGCTCGCCGTCTTCTCCATCTACTATCCCGAACCGCGCGAATTGCGGCCTGAAGACACGAGCATCGTTGAAACCGCGACGAGGACGGCGGCCGTCGCGATCCAGCGGCGCCGAAGCGAACGTGCCTTGAGGGAAAGCGAGGCCCGGCAGCGCCAGTTGCTCGCGGGATTGCCGGTCGCTTGTTACACGATGGACCAGGATGGGCGGTTGACGTTCTTCAATGATGCCGCCGCCCGCTTGTGGGGCAGGGTGCCGGAGTTCGAGCGTGACCTATGGGCCGGCGCCTTTGGGACCTCTGCGGATAACGGCAAGCGTTTCATGCTCGATGAAGGCCCCGGAGCGACAGCGCTCAAAGAGCGGCGTTCGGTTCGCGGGTTGGAGGGGTTCATCTTGCGTCCTGATGGATCGCGACGCTGGGTTGTTCCGCATCCCGATCCGCTCTTCGACGCCGCCGGTAATTGCATCGGGGTGATCAATGTGATCGTGGATGTGACGGAGGAGCGCCATGCGAAACGATTGCTGCAGGAAGCGAAGGAAACCGCCGAGGCGGCAAGCGCGGCGAAAGACCGATTCCTCGCAGTGCTTAGCCACGAACTGCGCACGCCGCTCACGCCCGTCTTGATGACTGTTGCGTCGCTTGAGCACGACGACGGCGTGCCGGAAATCGTCCGGGAAGACATGGCGATGATTCGGCGCAATGTCGAACTTGAGACCAAGTTGATCGACGACTTGCTGGACCTGAGCCGAATTACCACGGGCAAACTGCGGCTGCGGCTTCAGACGGTCGATTTGCACGAAGCCGTCCGGCAGGTTTGCGGCATTTGCCGACCGCAGATCCAGGAGAAGGGGATCCTCCTGAATTGCGAACTTGGCGATGCACAAGCGCTCGTGTCAGCCGACCCCGCGCGCCTCCAGCAGGTGCTTTGGAACGTCATCAAGAATGCCGCCAAATTCACGCCTCACGGAGGAGAAATCCGTGTTTCCACGCGAGTCGATGGTGCCCGCCACGTGGTGGAAGTGCGGGATACGGGCATCGGCATCGCGGCCGAAACCCTGCCGCGGGTTTTCGACGCATTCGAGCAGGGGGAAGGGGTAACGCGTCAATTCGGGGGCCTTGGCCTCGGCTTGGCGATCAGCAAGGCGATCGTGGAAATGCATGGCGGCACGATCAAAGTAGCGAGCGAAGGCCGTAATAAGGGCGCGACTTTCACCATCTCGATTCCGACTCTCGCCGAATTTCCGGAACCGCAGCAGACGCAGCAAAAAGATGACGGAAAGTGGGAGCCGGGAAACCTTCGTTTGCTCGTCGTGGAGGACCACGCGGATACAGCTCAGACGCTCGTGCGCATTCTGCGGACAGCAGGCTTCTCTGTAGTGATCGCAAACAACGTCGAATCGGCGCTGAAGCTTGCAGCAAATCAGCCATTCGACATCCTGCTCAGCGATATCGGCCTTCCCGATGGCACCGGTTACGACTTGCTGCGAGGTGTTAAGAAAATGCGGCCCGTTCAAGCCATTGCCATGAGCGGTTTCGGGATGGACGAGGACCTGCGGAAGAGCCGGGAAGCGGGTTTCAGCGAGCACCTGGTGAAGCCGGTGCACGTGCCGGAACTCATGGAAGCCATCCGGCGCATCCGCGCCTGAAACGAGCCTCAGCCCGAACGCAGGCAGTGTGGGGAAAAGCGCGCGGATTGCGTTTGCCTGAACGCTACCATATTTCAGGCTCATTCATGCGCGCATATCTCGATCTGCTTCGCCACGTCATGGAGCACGGCCGCTTCAAGAGCGATCGCACCGGCACTGGAACCTACAGTGTCTTCGGCGCGCAGGTACGGTACGATCTCACGGAAGGTTTCCCGTTGCTGACGACGAAGAAGGTCCACACGCGCAGCGTCATTCACGAATTGCTATGGTTCCTGCGTGGCGAGACGAATATCAAATACCTGCAGGAAAACGGCGTCACGATTTGGGACGAATGGGCGGATGCGGAAGGCAACCTCGGCCGGGTCTATGGCGCGCAATGGCGCGACTGGCGGGGCGCCGATGGCAAACGAGTGGACCAAATCGCGAGCGTGATCGCGCAGATCAAGGCGAACCCGGACAGCCGGCGGTTGATCGTGACCGGGTGGAATCCCGCGGAGATCGGCGGCATGGCGCTGCCGCCGTGTCACACGATGTTTCAGTTCTACGTCAGTGAAGGCGAATTGAGCTGCCAGCTCTACCAGCGCAGCGCGGATATCTTCCTCGGCGTTCCTTTCAATGTCGCGAGTTACGCGCTGCTCACCCTGATGGTTGCGCAGGTGTGCGACCTCAAGCCCAAGGAGTTTATCCACACGTTCGGCGATCTGCACCTCTACTCAAACCACGAGGAGCAAGCGAAGCTTCAGCTGTCCCGAGAACCGCGTCCGCTGCCTACCATGCGCCTAAACCCGGAGGTGAAAGACATCTTCGCCTTTCGCTACGAGGACTTCACGCTGGAGGGCTACGACCCGCATCCGGGGATCAAGGCGCCCGTGGCAGTTTAGGCTGGAGCACCTCCCGAAAGTATTCTCCGCCTTCGCAACCACGCTTGCGCGAATGAGCGGCGGTTTGCCTCATGTTGGAACAGGAATCAGTTCGGCGATCGCCGCTTCGCGGCGATTCCAGATCGCCGGAGGGGATTCCGGGTGCGGAGCCCTCGGGGACTCGGAAGCGGCTGTTGGCATTCCAAGAGACGTTGTTCGTAACTTCTCAGCACGACTTTCGACATCTCCAAAACGCTCAGAACCGCCCGGCATCATGCGCAGACCGTCCTCCATGGCGCGCAGATCACCCTCCATGGCGCGCAGATCGCCCTCCATGGCGCGCAGATCGGCCTCCATGGCGCGCAGACCGCCCTCCATTGAGCGCAGATCGCTCTCCATTGAGCGCAGATCGCTCTCCATTGAGCGCAGATCGCTCTCCATTGAGCGCAGATCGCTCTCCATTGAGCGCAGATCGCTCTCCATTGAG
>CBHXZU010000344.1:0-6689 GCA_966125105.1 uncultured Prosthecobacter sp. | reverse complement strand
CGCTCTCACGCCGCCAGTGTTTGCCCCACCCCCCCCCCCCCCGGCCACGGCTAGCCCACAAATTGTGCCGCTTCGCGGTTTGGCTATTACGACAGGGCTCCTGAAAGGCCCCCCTCCTTGGGCATTTGCACGTTCGGGCGTTTCCTTGGCTTTTGCTCGTTCGGGCGTTTCTCCCTTTAATCTGCGATCACTTCTGCACGTTGCGGGCGGGCGTGCACCCACACGGAATTGACCAGGCCCAAGGCAAACATCAGCACCAGCGCGAACGTGCCGCCGTAACTGATGAGAGGCAGCGGCAAGCCGGTGATCGGCATGAGCGCGATGGTCATCCCGATGTTTTGGTAAACGTGGAAGAATATCTGCGCGGTAAACCCGCCCACGATTAGCACCCCGAATGCATCTTGCGCTCGCAACGCGGTGAATAGACACGCGACGATCAATACGGCGAATGCACCAATCACTGCCGCTCCGCCGAGGAAGCCCCACTGCTCGCCGATGGTGGCAAAGATGTAGTCGGTATGCGCAACCGTCGGCGCAATCAGGTTCATCTCCAACTGGGTGCCTGGGGCCTTGTAGCCTTTCCCCGCCAACCCCGCGGAGCCGATCGCGATTAGCGATTGATTCACCGCGTAACTCGATCCGCGCGGATCGATGTCCGGGTTCATGAAGGTGACGATGCGGTCGCGCTGATACGGCTTGAGGCCGAAATTGATGACCAATGGGAGAAGCGTGAGGCCGGCAAGGACCACCGCGAGAACCCAGCGAACGGGAAGACCGCCAACCCAAAGCATCGTGAGGACCACCGGCACCCAAACCACCGTCATGCCGAAATCCGGTTGCTTGAGGATCAGCGCCATTGGGGGGCCCACGATGATTCCCACGATCAACAATCGAAGAAACGAACCCCACCAAAAGCGCCCCCATCCGCGGCTGACACTCAAAAAAAGCGCCGTGACCAGCACGCCAGACACCACCGCCATCTGCGACGGCTGGAACTCGCCGATACCCGGCAAATAGAGCCAGCAGCGCGCGCCTCCATGCTCACGACCCATTCCCGTGTAGGTGAGGGCGGTGAGCGCGATGCTTCCGAGATACATCGGGATGGCAGCCCACTTCACCCAGCGAAAATCGATGAGCGTGACCGCGAGAAAGACGATCATGCCGATACCGGCCCACTTCGCCTGATTTTGCCAGTAGCGATGCTCCGGCTGCAGGTAGCTCGCCCCATTCACGAACAGGACGCCCGCCATGGCAATGACGACCACGCTCGCAAAAAGGAGCCAGTTCATCCCGAGCAGCTTTCGGAGAAAGGGTGTCATGCCTGTCTAATTAACGCCTTCGGGAATCAGGCGAAGTTCGGCACGGCCGCAAGCAGCTTCTTTGTATAGTCGTGCTGCGGGTTTTCATAGATGGCCTCGGCGCTCGCGCTCTCCACGATCTTCCCGTGATACATCACCAGCACGTGATCGCTGATGTGCTCCACCACCGCGAGGTCATGGGCGATGAAAAGATAGGTGAGGCCGAGTTGTTCCTGCAGATCCTGGAGCAGGTTCACGATTTGGGCCTGCACGGAAACGTCGAGCGCGCTGACCGGTTCGTCGCACACGATGAAGCGCGGTTCGACCGCAAGCGCCCGGGCGATGCCGATGCGCTGGCGCTGGCCACCGCTGAATTCGTGCGGGTAACGCTCCATCATCTCGGGCTTCAGGCCGACCTTCTTCATGAGATCCGCCACCCGCTCACGGCGATCGTTCCGGCCCATTTGCGGAAAGTGAATCTCCAGCGCTTCCCCGACGATTTGCAGAATGGAAAGACGCGGGTTCAGGGAGCCGAACGGATCCTGGAAGATCATCTGCATCCGCGAACGGTACTGGCGGAACTCACCCTCGCTCATTGGCAGGATGTCTTTGCCTTCGAAGAGAACCTGTCCGGAGGTGGACGGGATCAATTTCAGGATCGCCCGGCCGATGGTGGTCTTTCCGCTGCCGCTCTCGCCCACGAGACCGACAGTCGTTCCGGGTTCCACGGTAAAGCTGACTTCATCGACGGCTTTGACGTCCCCGGTATGCGCGCGGAAAACGCCGGTCCGGATCGGGAAATAAACCTTCAGATTACGAACTTCGAGCAGCGGCACGCGGCGTAAAGTGTCAGGCAAGTGCGCTTCTGCCAAGGGGAGAGACACGCCCGGTCACTTGGCGACAATCTGGAACGTGTCGGACACCAACCTCTGCGAGCGACCGCGTCCCTGCCACCACGAGATGCCAAAGTCCACGCGGCTGCCGCTATCGATCTGCTCGAAGAGTTTCTCCACGTCCTGCCGCTTTGAGATGTCGTAGCGGCCCACGCTGCTCACGAGCATCCCATTTTGCAGGCCGGCCTTTGCAGCGGGGGAGTTTGCCTCCACTTCGGAAATGAGAGCGCCGCTGCCGGCCTTATAGCCGAAACTCTGTGAAAGCCTTTCATCCACATCCTGCAGCACGAGACCGAAGTATTTGCGGGCGAGCGAGGGCTTTACCGGCACGACTTCGCCACGGGCCACGCGGCGCAATTCATCCACCTTCGACTTCACCACGCTGGCCGGAATAGCGAAGGCCAGGCCCTGGGTCGGCACTCCTTGCGGCGTGAAGCTCATCTTCACAGAACTGACGCCCATCAAGCGGCCGGCGAGATCGACGATCGGGCCGCCGGAGTTGCCGGGATTAATTGCCGCATCGGTCTGCAAGAGATTCTGATACTCCATCTTTCCGATGCTCACCGACCGCCCCTTTGCGCTCAGGATGCCCCGGGCGACGGACGAGCCGTAGCCAACCGGGTTTCCAAGGACCAAACACGTCTGGCCGAGATGATTCGGCGAGGTGTCCTCAAGCGAAAGGAACGGCACTGGATCTTTGCTATCCACCTTGAGCAGCGCGAGGTCGTGCTCTTCGTCGCCGGTGATGTATTTCGCGGTGTAAGTCTTCCCATCCTGGGTGGTCACCGAGATCTTCAGTTCCGACGCGCGCTCAACGACATGCGCATTCGTGACGAGGTAGCCCTCTTTATCCACGAAGAAGCCGGATCCGAGGCTCTGGACCTTCTGCTTGATCACCCGCGGCGGACGCATCTGCCCCCCATAGTATTCCGTAAAGAATGCGTCCATCGGGTCCTGCACCTGCCGCCGCACGACCGCCTCGGTATTGATATTCACGACTGCCGGCATCGCCTTAGCCACCGCGCGCACCGACGGTTCATCCGCCGGATCAATAATTTGCGCATGCAAAGAAGTGCACGCGGCAAACGCGAAGCAGAGGAGACGCAGAAGACGTTTCATGTAGGCGGGTTTTGGACGATTAGAGCACAGCAACCATTCACCTGCTCAAAATTTCGCTGAATCGACCATGAGTCGCGGAGCAGAGGGGCTCGCAGATTGGAGAAGTTGCACGGGGTTAACGGGTGAAACGCTGTCGACGGCTCGATACTTGGCTCGTGTGAAATGTCATAAAGTTTTCGAGTCGAGTATCGGCGTCGTATTTTGCCGTATCGGCGTCTGCTAATCGATTGTCGGCGCGCTGTCGCCGAGTACCGGCATCGTGCAATCGATTACCGGCACCATCTTTTCGAATATCGGCGTCATTTCGCCGGTTATCGGAGTCTTCAAACCGAGTACCGGCATCGTAGAATCGCGGATCGGCGCAATATAGGCGCGTACCGGCGCACTCTACTCGTTCATCGGTGTGCCGAATTCGAATATCAGCGCGCGATAATCGAGTTTCCAGGCGTTCGAACCGAAAGCTGAGGAGAGTGCGTTCGTTTTGGCAGGCCGATTGATCCTGCTCGAACGGGTAACCTTCTGCCCAAAAGAAAAAGCCGGGCATTTCTGCCCGGCTTCCTTTGAAGTTTAGTCGTTCCTCCGTTCACCAATTCCGCCGAAGGCGGCCAACATCCCCTTGGAGGTTGCGCGTTGGAAGTTGAACGTTGCCCCGAAGGGATTAGTACGCGGCCTGCGCGCCCTTGAGATTCTTCTTCTGAATCCAAGGCATGAGCGAGCGGAGCTTGGCGCCCGTCTTCTCGATCGGGTGCTGCTCGCCCTTCTTGAGAAGCGCGTTGTACTTCTTGTAGCCGCCCTTGTATTCCTTGACCCAGTCCTTCGCGAACTTGCCGGTCTGGATGTCCTTGAGCGCGGCCTTCATGCGCTGCTTCACGCCCTTGTCGATGATCTTCGGTCCAACGAGCACGTCGCCCCACTTTGCGGTCTCGGAGATCGAGAAGCGCATGCCTGCGATGCCGGACTCGTTCATCAGATCGACGATGAGCTTCAGCTCGTGGAGGCACTCGAAGTAGGCCATCTCCGGCGAGTAGCCGGCTTCCACGAGGACTTCGAAACCGGCCTGCACCAGCGCGCTCGCGCCACCGCAGAGGACGGTCTGCTCACCGAAAAGATCGGTCTCGGTCTCTTCCTTGAAGCTCGTCTCGATCACACCGCCCCGGGTTCCACCCACGCCCTTGGCCCACGCGAGGGCGACTTTCTTCGCCTTCTTGCTCGGGTTTTGGTAGATCGCGATCAGCGCCGGAACGCCTTTGCCTTCGGTGAACTGACGGCGAACGATGTGGCCCGGGCCCTTCGGCGCGACCATGATCACGTCCACGTCGGCCGGCGGAACGATCGTCTTGAAATGAATCGAGAAGCCGTGGCTGAAGAGGAGCGTCTTCCCTTTTGTGAGGTTGGGCTTGATGTCCTTCTCGAACGCGGCGGCCTGCTTCGTGTCGGGAAGCCCGACGAAGATCACGTCCGCGCGCTTCACCGCCTCAGCGGTGTCGAAAACTTCGAAGCCCTTTTCCTTCGCGACCGCCCGGGACTTCGAGCCCGGGTAAAGACCGATAATGACCTTGACCCCGCTGTCTTTCAGATTGAGAGCATGGGCGTGGCCCTGCGAGCCGAAGCCAAGCACGGCGCAGGTTTTGCCCTTGAGCACGCCGAGGTCGGCGTCTTTGTCGGTGTAGATTTTCGCCATAGAGAAAGGGGGCGGACCGTAGCGGCCAAAATCTGAAGCGCAAGCTTGACGTTGCGTCTGGGATTTTGTCGCCGGCCGGGTCTCAATCTGTAGGGCGCCGCGCTGTTTGTCCCGCCATGCTGAAATATCTCCTCGTCCTGCTCCTCGCGACCTTCGCCGGGGTCTCCTTCGCCGCCACGAATCCGCCAAATGTGGTCGTGATGCTCGTGGATGATCTCGGCGCCACGGATCTCGGATGCACGGGCAGCACCTTCTACGAGACGCCACATCTCGACCAACTCGCGAAGGACGGCATGCGTTTTGTGCAAAGCTACTCGGCCTGCACCGTTTGTTCGCCGACCCGGGCGAGCCTGCTCACCGGGAAAAGTCCGGCGCAATTGCACCTCACCGACTGGATTCCCGGCCACGAGAATAAGAAAGCCAGGCTCCGCATCCCGGATTGGACGCAGCGACTCGAGCCAAAGGAAATCACCCTGGCCGAGCGACTCAAGGAAGCCGGCTACGCGACGGGCATGGTCGGCAAATGGCACCTAAGCCCAGAGGAACCGACCGCCCATGGCTTCGATTTTGCCTTCGTGCAAATGGGCGGGCAGCCGAAGAAATACATCTCGCCTTATAACACGCCGAAGATCCCGGACGGGCCCGCTGGCGAGTTCCTTTCGGACCGCCTCACCATCGAAGCCGAACATTTCATCGAGCAAAACAAGGAGAAGCGCTTCTTTCTCTACTTCGCGCACTCCGCGGTGCATACGCCGCTGCAAGGGAAGCCGGAAGTGGTGGAAAAATACCGTCGCAAACTGGAGGCTGCGGGCGGAAAATCGCAGGGCATTCCCGTTTATGCCGCGCTCGTGGAAAGCGTGGATGATTCGGTCGGTCATCTGCGCGCGAAGCTGAAGGGGCTGGGGCTAAGCGATCGCACGATGATCATCTTCGCCTCGGACAACGGCGGGCTGATCGGAAATAAAGAAAAGCCCATCACCACAAATCTCGGCATGCGCGCCGGCAAAGGCAGCGCCTATGAGGGAGGAACGCGAGTCCCGCTAATCGTGTATTGGCCGGGCGTGACCAAGCCGGGAAGCGCGTCGCAGACCCCGGTGATCACGGGCGACTATTTCCCAACGATCACCGAAGTCGCAGGGCTCGGTGCCAAACCAGTCGCGCCCGAGTTTCGCAGCCTCGTGCCGTTGCTGCGCGGGTCGGGCGAAATCGAGCCGCGCCCACTCTACTGGCACTACCCGCACTATCACCCCGGCGGCGCGACACCCTACAGCGCGGTGCGCGAAGGCGATTGGCGGCTGGTGGAGTTCTTCGAGGACAATCACCTCGAGCTCTACAATCTCCGCGAAGATCCGCTCGAGACGAAGAATGTCGCTGATTCGCAGAAGGAGAAAGCGACCGCGCTCCAGAGCAGACTCCACGCCTGGCGAAAATCGGTCGACGCGCAACTTCCATCCCCCAATCCGGCGGCCATTCCGTGAGCGGTCAGGCGCCCTGCGAAACATCAACAGACGTCGCGCAACAAACCCTTCGCTAGCACGCTTGCGCCGTAGCACGGCTCGCCAGAGCGGGACCGGCGACCCATTCACGAGCGATCGCGAACGTCTGCGGTGACTCTGATTTTGCGTAGCACAGGAGTTCATTCGCGCCGGTTGCAACTCTGATTCCGAAGCCACTCTCGAGTGGAACGCACTGACCGCC
>CBHXZU010000343.1:0-6701 GCA_966125105.1 uncultured Prosthecobacter sp. | reverse complement strand
ATGAATACCCGCACCAGCGCCGCCAATCTCGCGCAAGCGATGAAAGAGCTCACGCTCGAGTGGCAGGAAACTCGCGCCCAGTGGCGCGACGCCAAAGCCATCGAATTCGACGATACCTACCTGGAAATCCTGCCACAGCAGGTCGCCCGCGCCACGGCGGCGATGGAAGAAATTGAAGCATTGCTCAAAAAGGTAAGGAGAGACTGTGAGTAAACCGGCCAACCTGACCGCGCGCGATTCCCTTGAACTCCTGGAGTCGCTTCGGGCGACAGTGACGGACTTCGCCCGGCGCGAAGAGGCGCTCATCCGCGAAATCAATTCCCGGCGGTATCACCTCCAGCGCGCGCACAAAGACGTGGAGAGCGCGGAAGATGCGAAAGTAAGCGCCCGCCGCAAGGCAGCGGATACAATTACGGGGCAGGAAGAAGAGCGGGTGCGAAAGCTCTACAACACGCGGCGCGCGCGGATTCAGCGCATTCACCATGCCGACCTGGGGGATGTGCAACTCAATGCGCGGCGCGCGAAGGAAAAGTACCTCAGCGATCTCCAACTCCGTCACTTCCACGCGAAGAAAAACCTGCCGAAGGAAATCGACCGCGTGGAGGCAGAGGCCGCGGCGATGGCCGGAATAGTGAAGGAAGCCGGCTCGGCTTATGCAAAGGTGCATAAAGCCGCCGAGCAGGCGCTGAGCGGGCACGGAAAGCTCAAGGGATTGTTGCGCAAGGAAGCTGATCCAAACCGCGAGAACCTCGCGAAGCCCGACGCGATGCTTCGCAAGCTCCAAGCCCAACTGGACAAGACGGGCGAGTCGATCAAGGATTTCAGGGGCTTGGTGCTGCCCGCCTTGTTCCGCAGCATTCCGCTCGCGGGATGGATCGTGGTCATTCTCGCCGCCTGCGGGGTCTTCGGTTTCATCTTGCGAGCGAATCCATCGAGTCCGCTGATCGTCGGCGCGAGTGGCATCGGCGCGTGCCTGTTGATCTACGTGCTCTATCGCATTGCTTACGCGCAGGGCCTCGAATCCGCCACAACGGTCGCAAACGACCTTGCGGAAGCACTTCGCCTCTACAACGAAAGCGGCGCTTCCGCGGCCACCAAGCACGTCACCGACCGCGAAGCGGTGCAGAACGAATACGAGCTGATCAAGGCGGAGGTGAATGTCGCCTGGCAGCGCGGGGAGCAAATCGAAGCCGAGTTCACAGTAAGCGCGGAACAGAAATTCGAAAACCAGATTCCTCGCACATTGGCGACAGCGGATCGCATCCTCGCAAAGCGCCTCGCTCGGGCTCGCGCTGCCGGCGCCGCCCGGCAAACAGCGATCGACAAAGAAACCGGAGCTCACAACGAGCGCCGCTCGGCCGCGCAAAAAAGCGAATTGGATGCGCTGGCCACGGAAGAACGCGAGCGGTGGGATGCGCTGATCGCCGAATGGACCCGCGCTCTCACGCCACTCTACGAATCGATTCGGCAGAAGGACACTGCGCTGGCGGCTACTTCGCCCGCGCTCAGCATTGAACTTGCGGATAACTGGACACCGCCAACGCAGTTCACTCCGGCAACGCGCTTCTCTTCTCTCGAGTTAGACCTCGCCCCGCTCAAGCCGAAGGATGCTCGCCTCCAGCTTCCAGGACCTTCTCTTGTGAAGGTGCCGGTCGCTCTCACGTATCCGGACCAGGGTTGCCTGCTGCTCGAGACGGAGGAATCCGGCACCCCGCGGGTATCGGGACTATTGAACCTCCTCGTTCTTCGCCTGCTCGGGACCATGCCGCCGGGCAAGGTGAAGTTCACCATTCTGGACCCGGTCGGGCTCGGCCAGAATTTCGCGGGGCTGATGCACCTTGGCGATTACGAGGAGAACCTCATCAACCGCCGCATCTGGACACAGCGCGACCAGATCGATGAGCGGCTCGCAGAACTCAATGAGCATATCGAGAAGGTCATCCAGATGTACCTTCGAAATGAGTTTGCCACGATCACGGAATACAATGCCCAGGCGGGCAGCGTGGCTGAGAAGTATCATTTCCTGATCATCGCGGACTTCCCCGGAAACTTCGGGGAAACGGCGACGAAACGCCTGCAAAGCATCGTCAGCAGCGGTCCGCGATGCGGTGTTTTCACCCTGATGCATTGGGACAAGCGTGTCCCGGCTTCGGAGGACCTGGTGGCGGAGGAACTCCGGAAGAACAGCGTCGCGCTCCAAGTTGAAGATGGCGAACTCGTGCTCGGCCCAACGCAAAAGCAGATCGGCGCGAAACTGAACGTCGAAGCCGGGCCGGAACCGAACGTCGTCGGCGCGCTCGTCCACAAGATCGGCAAGGCGAGCGTCGATTCGAACCGAGTCGAGGTGCCTTTTTCGCAGATCTCTCCCGAGCCTTCCGAGTATTGGACGGATGAGACGACGAACGAATTGCGCGTTCCCATCGGCCGGACCGGCGCGACGAAGATGCAGTATCTCGCCATCGGCAAGGGCACGCGGCAGCACGCGCTCTTCGCGGGCAAAACAGGTTCGGGTAAATCGACGCTCTTCCACGTCATCATCACGAACCTCGCCCTCCACTGTAGCCCCGAGCAGGTGGAGTTCTACCTCATCGACTTTAAGAAAGGCGTCGAGTTCAAGTGCTACGCCTCAAAGCATCTCCCGCATGCAAAAGTCGTGGCGATCGAGAGCGATCGCGAATTCGGCCTGAGCGTTCTGCAGCGCGTCGACGATGAATTGAAACGCCGAGGCGATCTCTTCCGCAAACTCGGGGTGCAGGACGTTGCCGGTTACAAGAAGGCCGGTGGCACGGAACCGATGCCCCGCGCCTTGCTGCTCATCGACGAGTTCCAGGAGTTCTTCGTCGAGGACGACACGATTGCGCAAAGCGCCTCGATGTTGTTCGACCGCATCGTTCGACAGGGCCGCGCGTTCGGCATTCACGTCCTGCTCGGCTCACAAACACTTGGCGGCGCCTACACGCTGGCCCGCGCAACTCTCGGACAAATGGTCATCCGCGTGGCGTTGCAATGCAACGAGGCCGACGCGTACTTGATCATGGACGAGAGCAACTCCGCGCCGCGACTCCTCTCGCGACCGGGCGAAGGCATCTACAACGATGCCGCCGGTGCCGTGGAAGGGAATAGCCCGTTCCAGGTTGTGTGGCTGCCGGATGATGAACGCGACCGGTTGCTCGAAGATATCCATCAACTCGCCAAGAAGAGGTATCCGCGTCCGGCGCAGCCAATCGTGTTTGAAGGCAATGCGCCGTCGGACGTTCACGAGAACGACATGCTCGCTCGCGTTTTCGAATCGGCGCCGCAGGAAGCTCCGCACAGCGCTCGCGCGTGGCTCGGAGCGCCAAACTCCATCAAAGGTCCGACGGAAGCATTGTTCCACCGGCAGAGCGGCAATCACCTGCTGATCATCGGCCAGCGCGACGAAGCTGCATTGACCATGCTCAGCGTGTCGCTGCTCGCGCTCGCGGCGCAGTATCCAGCGGGCAAGGCGCGCTTCCTCTTTCTGCACGCTTCCGCGCCCGGTTCCGCGGAGGCGGCATTCATCGAGCGCCTCGCCTCCATCGTTCCGCCGGATGTGAAGATCGCCTCGGTGCATGAGGTTCCGGAAATCGTCGGAGAACTGGCGGCCGATCTTAAGGCTCGGAGCGGTGGCGAGGCGCCGGATGCCCCAGATACGTTTGTGTTCGTGCACGGTCTGCCCCGATTTAAGAAATTGCGCTACGAGGACGACTTCTCCTTCGGCAGCAGCGATGCCGGGCCAGGCGCGCAGTTCAATGAAATCATCAACGAAGGCAGCAGCCACGGCATTCATCTCATCGTGAGCGTCGACACCTTCGCGAATCTCAACCGTTACGTGAACCGCAAGGCGCTCGGAGAATTCGAAATGCGCGTGGTGTTCCAAATGAGCGCGAACGATTCCGCGAGCCTCATCGATTCACCGAAGGCCAGCACGCTCGGTCTGCATCGCGCGATCCTCTACAGCGAGAGCCTAGGGCAAATGGAGACATTCCGCCCTTACGCCACTCCCGAAGCCGATTGGTTCGATCGTGTGCGCGAAGCGTTCGCCGCGCGGAAGTAGACGCAATCCACTCCGTGCGTGCTGAACTGAATCAGCACGGCAGCCTCTCAGCGCCGCGTGCATGAAAATGCGCGCGGCGCTCCTTTTTGCTCAGAACTCCGGTGACACCGCGAGGGACGTGCAGATCGTCGAACACATCTTTTTCCTTCCGTTCCTCTCTGGCAGTCGCCGCTGAGGAGCATTTGATTGAGGCCCATCCGGCGCTGGCACGCAATCCGCTACACGGTGCCGCGTTCTCTCTGGGACCGCCGCTTGCGGCCCGGAGCTTCTGGGCGGGCAGAGTCGGCAAAAAGGATTTTCGAAGCTATGAAAGAGAACGAAATGGAAATGAAGGATGCGCGCCCATGGTGGTCCGTGCGCGTAACGTGGCTGGTGGTACTGGCGTTCCTGGTGTGCGTGCTGGTCGCGCTGTGCACTCGGCCAGAATTAATGGATCGGGGCTTCAAGCTCGCGGGCCTGTAACGGCGAGACTGCCCGATCTTCAACGCGTCGGCGCATCGTCGACAAAGGCGACATGCTGCTTGAAAGCGAGACGCCCCGCCGCAAGCACGCTGAGTTTGCGGAGTGAAACAGTCCGCAACGTTGCGGCCCGCGATTGGCACTGTTACGCAGTGCGCATATGCGCTGCCTCTGCTTTGTCGCCGCCGCTCTGGCGCTCGTTACATCATCTCCGCTGCCAATCCATGCGCAGAGCCAAATGGAGTTGAACGAACAATCAGGGAAGCGCTTGGAGAAAGCCGAGGCCGAACTCAACAAAGTCTACAAGCAAGTCCTCGCGCAACGCGCGAGCGACCCGGCATTCTCGGCGGTGCTGAAGGAAAGTCAGCGCGCGTGGTTAAAGCACGTCGAACTGCACATGAAGGTCCTCTTCTTCGTGAATGAGGGTGAGAATCCGCGAGAAGTCTACGGAAGCGTTTACCCGACGGAATACGCCGAAGCGAAAACCAAACTACTGAACGCTCGGATCAAAGACCTGAAAGATCTGCTGCTAGATTGAATTCAGGCAGGGCGCCCTGGTTTATCCGAAGCATGCAGCCTGGCAGGCTGCGCCACGGCGCGTCCCTGCGAGCGAAACACTTCGCCCGCCAATCACGGTTAAGCTTGCGACTAACCTCCAGCCAACGCCGGCGTGATGCTCACTTCGTCGCGATCGGCGACGTTGGTCTTCAGGCCATCGAGAAAGCGAATGTCTTCGCCATTCACGTGGATCAGGATGAAACGGCGAACTTCGCCGGCTTCGTCGTAGATGCGCTCCTTCATTCCCGGGAATGCTTTCTCGAGATTCTCGATGATCTCACCCACATTGCCGCCTGCCGCGCTAACCTCGGCAAGGTCGTTGGTGAGTTTACGGAGCGGAGTCGGAATCAGAACACTGGGCATGTAAGTAAGAAATGGTAGGTAAGAGTTTAGGCGATCGCCATGTCGGGGTTGTAGATCTGCTCTTCAAACTCCCGCAGGCTCGGTTTGATCAGGCGCGGCTCGCCGCACTTGCCGAGGATGGCTTCCTGCGTCTTCAGCCCGTGGCCAGTGATGCACAGGACCGCCTCCTCGCTCGCCGGGATCTTGCCGCTGGCGATCAGCTTCTTCGCGCACGCGACAGTCACGCCGCCAGCAGTCTCGGCAAAGATGCCTTCGTGCTCGGCGAGGAGCTTGATTCCCTCGACGATTTCTTCGTCGGTCACGTCTTCCGCGCCGCCTTCAGTCTGACGCATCGCATGGATCGCGTAATAGCCGTCCGCCGGCGTGCCAATCGCGAGGGACTTCGCAATCGTCTCCGGTTTCGGCACGGGCTTCACGATATCCGTGCCGCGCTTCATGGCGTGAGAGATCGGCGCGCAACCTGTCGCTTGGGCACCATGCACACTGAACGTGGATTCTTCCACGATCCCCACCTTCACAAACTCGCAGTACGCCTTGTGCAGCTTCGTGAGCAGCGAACCGCTCGCCATCGGGGCAACGGTGTGACGCGGGATACGCCAGCCGAGTTGCTCGCAGATCTCAAAGCCCATCGTCTTGCTGCCTTCCGCGTAGTACGGGCGGAGGTTCACGTTCACAAAGCCCCAACCGTACTTGCCCGCGATTTCCGAGCACAGGCGGTTCACCTGGTCGTAAGGGCCATGAATGCCGATGACGTTCGTGCCGTAAACCAGCGAGCCGAGCACTTTCCCCTGTTCGAGGTCCGCCGGAATGAGCACGTAGCTCTTCAGTCCAGCGCTGGCCGCATTCGCCGCGACACTGTTCGCCAGGTTGCCGGTGCTGGCGCAAGCCACGACCTGAAAGCCGAGTTCGCGAGCGCGGCTAAGCGCCACGGACACGACGCGATCCTTGAAAGATAACGTCGGGTAATTGACCGTGTCGTTCTTGATATAGAGCGCCTTGATCCCGAGCGCGGCCGCGAGACGGTCCGCCTTCACGAGGGGCGTGAAACCCACCTGATTGCCCACCGTCGGCTGTCCGTCGATCGGGAGCAACTCACGGTAACGCCACATGCTCTTCGGACGGCTCTCAATCACCTCACGCGAGATCACCGCCTTGATCGCGTCGTAATCGTAAGCCGCTTCGAGCGGGCCGAAGTCGAACTCGCAAACGTGAATGGCCTTTTTCTCGTAAAGCTTTCCGCACTCGC